>JAIRZI010000006.1 GCA_031267295.1 Propionibacteriaceae bacterium
AATACCACATCTCTCACACTGCTGAAAGAGAGTGAGCAGGATGAATAAGCTAACCATGACACATCCGAAGTAAAGTACGCAATGAACGTCACTAAACCGAAAACGATTATTCCGCTTTAGTGCAGAAAACCACACCAAAACAACAACGAAATACCTAACTAACCCCACACCAACCCCCAAAACCACCCAAAGGCGGCGAACTCGGGTCTTAAGGAAGTTGTATTAGCTATTCATGTGGTCTCGGATGGTACTTATGGTGCGCCTAGGGTTAGAGCGGGACTGGTGGCTGATGGTTGGAGTGTGAGTGTGAAAACGGTAGCTAAAGTGATGCGACAATCCGGGATACAGGGTATTAGTCCTCGTTCGTGGCATCCAGTGACCACTATTCATGGTAGTAACCAAGTGTCGGTTCCTGATCTGGTGCAACGTCACTTCGATCAAAGGGAAGAAAGACGTTGCATGGTTCTCTGACATCACTTATCTGGCTTGCGGTAACCAGTGGGCTTATCTGTGTTGTGTACGAGACGCACACAACCCGCCGAGTGTTAGGTCGAGCAAGCGGCTGATAATATGCGTACCGATATTGTTCAGCCTGCTTTAAAGCAGGCTGTCACGCTACGTGGCATTCTGCCCAGTAAAGTTATCTGCCACGCTGATCGGGGTTCCCAGTACACATCCCAACAAATCGCAAACTTAGCTGAACAGTTACCGATCCTTACATTCAATGAGTCGCACCCGGAGTGTGTTAAGAACAACGCTCAAACAGAATCGTTTTGGTCAACGTTCAAAAACGAGTACCACTACCGACATGTGTTCACCAACCTTGAACAGTTAAGAAAAGAAACCTACTACTGGATCGACACCTGATACAACACCCGCCGGCACTGCTCAAACATCGGTTACCTCAGCCCCATAGACTATGAACAACACCCAACCCGAACAGGCGAAAACAAACCAACCAACTGTCCGGAAAAAGGGGTCAACCCCATGGAGTCATTATGCCGCTAACCCCAGTTTTCACCTCAACGATGCTGAGTGTGCCGTAAGGAAACCCGAGTTTCCCTTTTTAGTGTGGAAGTGGGTGTGGTGAGTGTAACCCTTGGGATTAAATCAGAGTTATTCAAAGTGGTGATATATACATCACGCGATTACTTATCGTCCGTCATTGCGAGTGACTAAAAGGGCGCGAAGTAATCCAGTTATAAAAGTGCCATCTATATGAATCTTTCTAACTCGGATTTATTGAACCAATTCCTCTTTTGTTCAGTGGTTACTTTTCTGGATTGCTTCGTCGCTATGCTCCTCGCAATGACGGGGAGACTCGGTATGTTGTTGTGTCTTGTTGTGTTGTGCTTCCCTGTGCTTTTCGCAATGACGGGGGGACTTGATACGTTATTGCGCGTTGTTGTGTCGTGCCGCCTTATGCTTTTCGCTACCTATCGTCCGTCATTATGAGCGACCGCAGGACGCGAAGCAACCAACCACAGAACACCACCCACACAAAACCTTCCAAACACGATTACTTACCACCCGTCATTACGAGCGACCGCAGGACGCGAAGCAACCAACCACAGAACACCACCCACACAAAACCTTCCAAACACGATTACTTACCACCCGTCATTACGAGCGACCGCAGGACGCGAAGCAACCCAGTCATAGAACGCCACCCATACGAAACTTTCCAATTCAGATTCACTGAACCAATTCCTCTTTTGCTCAATAACTACCCTTTCTGGATTGCTTCGTCGCTTGCGCTCCTCGCAATGACGGAAAAACTAAGATCGTCGCCCACACCAATACCACACCCCTCACATTGGGGAAAAGACACACTGGTTGGCTGGTGAGTGGTGATGTGTCTGTCATATCCCCCACATTGGGGAAAGACTAAGTAGGATGAATAAGCTAACCATGACACACCCCAAAAGGTACATAATTTCGTCACTAATCCGAAAACGATATTCCACTTCGGTGCAGAAAACCACACCAAAACAACAGCGAAATACCTAACCAAACTCGTATCCAACTTCAAAACCACCCAAAAGCGGAAAAACTCGGGTGACATACCGATAGAACCGCAAATTAGGGTTGACTTCCACCATCCGCACACTGAATTGTTTCCTTGCTTTGTTCCATACGCGGCGCATGATCAACCAGTGATTTCTTAAATACGCACTGGGAACCCGGCGGCAGCCAAAGCGGTTTTCACCTCAGCGATGCTGAGTGTGCCGTAATGAAACACCGACGCTGCTAGCACCGCATCTGCACCCGCTATAACCGCTTCTACAAAGTGATGGGCGTTACCGGCACCACCTGAGGCTATGAGGGGAACAGTTACCGCTGCTCGCAGCGCTGCGATCATCTCCAGATCAAATCCGGCGACGGTGCCATCAGTATCTATCGAATTCAACAAAATCTCACCAACTCCGCGACGCACCCCTTCGCGCGCCCATTCGATGGCATCCAGCCCAGCACTCCGCGCACCGCCATGCGTAGTGGCACCAAACCCCGAGGGTTGCTCCGACTCGCGACGCGCGTCGATGGACAACACCAATACTTGATTTCCAAATCGTCTAGCGATGGTATCGATGACATCCGGGTTGCTAATAGCTGCCGTGTTGATACCCACTTTGTCAGCACCAGCTCTAAGCAGTAAATCCACATCAGCCACGTTTCGCACCCCGCCACCAACGGTAAGCGGCACAAACACCGTCTCAGCACAGCGCGCCACCATGTTGCGGGTGGTTTCTCGACCACTGAGCGTCGCCGAAATATCAAGAAAAGTCAACTCGTCAGCACCCTGCGCACTGTATGCGGCAGCCAACTCCACCGGGTCACCGGCATCGCGTAACTGCGTAAAGTTGATGCCTTTGACAACACGAGCGTCCATCACATCGAGACAAGGGATAACGCGAATCGCTACTGGCATGAGCGATAGCTTACCGGCTCAGCGCAAACGCATGGCCGTTTCCGGCATCAATCTTCATCTAACACGATGATGTCGCGCCGCATGGCGGCGATCACCGCTCGCGCTTGGCTACGCACTCGTTCCGCTCCGGGAGCTTGCACAATCTGGGATGCGAGGTCTATCACCTGACGCACCCAGCGCACAAAATCACCAGCAGCGAGGTGAGTGTCGTCCAACACCACCGCTAAACATTCACCAGTTGCCCAAGCGCGGGCAGCAGACGCGAATCCACTATCAAGCATTCGGGGCGGAGGTATGCCTAGCTGTTTGCCGTTATCAGCTATCTCTCGCCGAATCACTTCCAGAGAACGCTCGGTAGCGCGAGTGGCGCTATCGGGCATCGGGATAGGATCCCGCAGTTCAGCACGACCCTCATACACCAAAGTAGAGAGCACTGCGGCAAACTGTGCCGCGTTCAAATCTTCAAATATATCGGTGCGAATAGCTTCCGCCACCACAAGGTCAAGTTCACTATAGATACGCGCCAACATTCTTCCCGGCTCGCTAACTTGATCGCCCGCCAAGTAACCGTAATGTTCAAGCAGCTGACACACTTGGTCAAACTCGGTAGCGATACTACGATGCATACCCAACGTGTGTCGATCACTTTGGAACTGGGCGAAAGAACGCTTGAGGAGCGCGCGCGCGCGCTCTCGCCCAATAGTGCCCACCAAATTCACCGCCATGTTGTAGCTCGGTGCGAACGAACTCAACAGCGGATAGGTGCGCTTGCCTGCCAGACCGGCTACCATTTTGGGGTTCATAGCGGAACTCCACAGCACCACAGCATGACCTTCCACATCGATGCCACGCCGTCCGGCACGTCCGGTAAGTTGGGTGTACTCTACCGGGGTGATCTGCGCAGTAGCTTCACCATTAAACTTAATAAGTTTCTCCAACACCACCGACTTAGCAGGCATATTGATACCCAAAGCCAAAGTCTCGGTGGCAAACACCACTTTCAATAACCCCCGAGTGAACCCTTCCTCAACACACGCCTTAAGCAACGGCAACAGCCCGGCATGATGCGCCGCTATGCCATGCCCAAATGCCTGCGCGAAAGTTTCCCACTCAATGGCTTGCCGGTCGTCATAACTCAAGGCAGCCCCATGACGTTGTGCGATTTCAAGCAGTTCGGCTCGCTCCGCAGAGGTGGTGAGCCGGATGCCGTCTCCTAACAGTTGCCGCACTGCGCCATCGCATCCGGCACGCGAAAATATGAAAAAAATCGCGGGCAACAATAACTGTTGTTGCAGTTTGACGACGACCGCCGCCCGCCGGGGCACCAAGTCACGCCGGGCGCTGCCATGATAACCGCGCGGGCCACGACTTCGCTGACGTTGCGACTGCTCTAGTGCGATACCCAGCAACTTAGGATTTACCCCAACGCCTTTCTTGTCCAACAACGGATGCAGTTCCCGACCCACCATCACATGTTGATAGAGCGGCACTGGCCGAGTTTCTGAAATAACAACCTCCACCCCGGTAGCTCGCACTTGATTTAACCAAGCTCCAAACTCTTCCGCATTCGACACCGTAGCCGACAACGCCACCAACTGCACCGAGTCGGCGAGTCCGAGAATTACCTCTTCCCACACTGCGCCGCGGAATCGATCCGCCAAATAATGCACCTCATCCATCACCACATACCCCAATCCGGCAAGCGTGGACGACCCGGCATAAATCATATTGCGCAACACTTCGGTAGTCATCACTAACACCGGGGCAGCGCTGTTCACCACTTGATCGCCGGTAAGTAACCCAACTTGCTCCTCACCATAGCGAGCTACCAGATCGTGATACTTCTGATTAGAAAGCGCCTTGATGGGGGTGGTGTAACAACAGCGTAGCCCGGATTCCAACGCTAACCACACCGCATACTCGCCGACTACCGTCTTGCCGGAACCGGTGGGCGCGGCAACCAATACCCCCTTACCAGCATCTAGCTCGGTACAAGCGACAAGCTGAAACTGATCAAAACCGAATGGATAACTAGTCGCAAATCTGGCAAGTCGCTCACTGACACCCGACCCTAAGGTATCGCCTACATTAGCTTCCGTCGGAAACTCTTCTTTCATTCGAACACCCCCCACCTCATCATGCATATCATGCAAAAAGTATTCGGCAACGCTGCGCCATTGGCGGTTGTGACGAGAGCAGTTTGTTCGATGCGTCGCCCCCGCAACAAGACATGATTAATCGGCGTTTCTTCAGCGACACAATGCATGATTTATCAGTTCCTTTACGCATCAATTGAGCGCACATTAACCCCCGGAGGCAACGCCAACGGTTCCGGTTCGGTAGAACCTAATAGATACAGCGCACTGGGGTGGCATCTAGCGACCAACGGCACCTTACCCAGCTCTTCACCGTCGCCCATGGCATACATGTCATCGCCGTCAATGGCGATCTCACGACAGCGCAGTAACTCCACAGCCGGATGCTTTGCAAACGCCCCGGAATATATCTTTGGCAGTAATCTCAGCATCACTAGCCGCGACACTGGCCGCACGATAGTGATGTCTAGCAGGCCGTCAGTGGGGTCGGCAAACGGGCAGACATGCATATCACCGCCGAACACTCCCGCATTGCCAACAGCGATGAACATAGCTGGCAGCTCTAACGCCTGCCCATCAATCACCACGCGATAATTTAATGGTTTGAACTTTGCCAACTCAGCCACCGCATCAAAAGTGTACGAAAATGCGCCCAACGACATATTGCGATGATTGGTACGATAGTTCACTTTCGCGTCATATCCGGTGGAAATCACCGAACCGACGTAACGCCGTTTCGTACCACCAGTCAACCTACCTTCCACTTCGGTAAGGTCAACCAATCGCTCGAAACCAGCCAGTACAGCTTTCAAAGCTGCCGACGTGGTGAACGGCACCCCCATACCGCGACAAAAATCGTTAGCGGTGCCTGCTGGAATGATGCCGAGCCGCACCTCGGTGTCAACACAAGCGTTAATTCCCACAGCAGCCATGCCATCCCCACCCATCACCAGCAGTATGTCCGGGATACCACTGATGTTGCCTGCCGCAGCTTGCACTGCAACCTGCGCATAGTGATTAGCTTCTACATAACTTTTAGTTTCACGTACTTGCACGGTGTAATCAGGCAAACCCCGCACCAACTCAAACGTCACTTTCGCTAACAGTCTGCCTGCTCTGCCGTGCCCGCTGGAAGGGTTGACGATAAGTGTGGCAGTTGCTGAGTTCATAATATCTAGCCTAAAGGAGAGCGTCGCAGATGCTGTGCTTCTGGCGGGAAACGTTGCTTTTCGCCCAGCCCAGATTCTGTTCTTACTTGCTTTTTATCGTTTTAGTGTGTGGCGGGTTTCACTACTACTTTGAAAAAGTGCACGGAGAGATAGGGGACGTTTCGGCTGTAATTTTGCGCTGACACCACGAAAATGGGAGCCAGTAACAGCTCTTTTCTAACCATCCAATCCGGCTAGCGCATGAGTGGCTTCAATAACGGCAGCCGCCGCCGCTTCCGGCGGGTCAATCGCAATTATGTTACAACCCAGCGATAGTATCAGCCGGGTTAACCAACGCGAATCGGCTACCGGTAAATCCACCCGGAAGCCGCCCGGGCTAGGGCATTTATTACTTACGGGAAAGTACTCCGTCATCCATTCCGCCTCGGTGGTTAACTCAAGGGTGACGCTGTGGCACTCCCCCAGCGCTGCAAACCAGCTCGCTTTTCGCGCCGGAGGATTGGGGTGAGTAAGTGCCGGAACTGTTAGCTGATTCACATCCGTTACCCGTTCCAGCCGGTAAGTACGCCAATCTTCCCGCTCCACAGCAAAGCCAACCAGGTACGCCACGCCATCTAACACTTCGATACGCAACGGGTCAACAATAGGCGTGCTGCAAGTGCCGGAACTACCGCCGAAGTAGTTAAACTGCACTCGGGTATTTTCAGCTATCGCCGCCGCCAGCTTTGTTCGCACGTCATCATCTCCGCTAGCCACATCCAGCAACACTTGCCCTAGCTGGTTAGCATCTACGGCACTAGAAAGCTTTGCGAGCGTCTCAGTGACAACTTTGGCGGCAACGCCGGTGGCCACCTCACGTATCGCTTGCAGTGCAACAATTAACGCCAACGCTTCGTCGCTGGTGAAACGTAAAGGACGTGGCAAGAACTGCGCATTGCTTAAATAAATCACCCCGTCACTTTCCAATAACTCCATATTCACATCTATAAGATCGTCTGGTAAACCGCCGGGCAATCCGATGAGCCACGCTACTTGAAGGTCTTTTACAATCTGCTCGGAAGTTACTTGAAATACGCGCGCCACCTTGTCTATCGCCACCCCGGGGTTGGCTTGCAGATACGGCACCAATGAGAGCAACCGCTGCACTTGGTCATAGCTGGTGGTTGTTTGTTTCCGCTCTTCTTGTTTCGGTTGCAAAAGCTCAGGATCGGGCATATCTTGGCGTTTAGCGTCATCATCTGCTACCGCTTTGACATGCAGACGTTCCAGTAGAGCCGTCAAATGATCTCTCACGCCCGCAGTTAACTCCGGGGGGTCGAGTGGTAGCGCGTCACAGCCTGCGGTGGCTACATCGGCTACCAGACCAATCTGGGAACGGTAAGGTATCCGCCAAGCGGTGAACCCGGGCGGTAACGGGGTTGCCCACTCGATGCTTTCACCACGTCTGGTTAGATCGGTAGCCCGCCCATCACGCACTGCGACTACCGCGACCGCATCAGGTTGCATAATGTCAAGTTCTTTTAAGCACGCTGCCACGTCTAGTTCAGTCGGTACGCGAAATGCCTCCGGTGAACCGCTAAGACGCACCGCAGAAGTGATCCGCGACAGTTTGAAAGTGCGCCGTTCGTCTTTGTTCTGGTCGCGCCCGATAAGATACCATGCGCCATGCCGCGACACTAACGCCCAAGGTTCTACTTTGCGTGGTGAGCCATCACGGTAACTGAATACGGCAACTTGACGAGCATAAAACGCTCGCCACAACGGCAAAAATGCCGCATCATGCGCATCCACACTGGGGGCGAACACCGAAAAACTGTCCGTCACAGCGGAACCTAACTTTGCCAACGCTCGCGCGGTACTCTCCGCCATGCTCGTCTGCTGCCACACTTGCGACGCTGCGGCAAGAGCGGCCACCTCTTCGGGTGTGAACTCTATATCGGGCAACTGAAATGCTGCCTGCCGGATACGGTACCCCAACTCATCTGAAAAAAATGCCGAGTTGGAACCCATCTCAATAGGCACTCCCAGATTACGCAAAATATCCTTGTCACGTTCGAATTGCCGCTCGAAAGCTTCATCTGAAAGTTCTCGATAATCGGCTATCAGAGTGCGCAGTTGTTCTTTAGCCAAAAAGCGACGCGCGCTGAGTAGCGCAATCACCAAGTTCATCAAACGCTCAGATTTTCTCTTGGACACCATTCACCGCCTTTCGCACTAACTCCAGTACTGTTCCACCGGCAGACTACCTCTTATTATGGTGTTTTAGCGGTAGGCGCAGTGAGATTGCCTGCTAAACCATACCTGTCGCGCTCATCTTCCTTAGGTGTTTATCACTAGGTGAAATGCCGCATACAAATTAACCAGACTTGAGAAATACGCCCTGTAGCATTCCCCAATGTTCAGCCACCATAGACTGAGACATATGGAGCAAACGGTTGCACCGTTTTCGCCACAATGTTTAGCTGCACATCTCCGATATCAATACCAGCTAAATGAGAAAGCAAAGCAAGCAAACGTTGCGTCTGTGTATCACTCAACGCGAATCCCTCTTCGATAGTAAACGGCACTGGGGTATCACCAGCCTCATCATTGAAAGCTACCTCCGGTATCGTGCTCGGATCGATAGTGAAAACAACTTGTTGCGATAGTGCAGTGGGGCCACTTTCTGCAACGGTTCCTGGAGCAATTTGGTTAAACATGTGAGCGATAACCGTAGACACTTGCTGAGCTTCAACTTTCGAAACCCCAATATCGGTAACCGCCACATAATCCAAAGGGAACTCAGCGAGCACTTCGGCCGCTACATCCGGCACACCCGCCTTAAACCCAATGTAGTACACCCCATCGTCACCAATCACTGCGCCAGCGTAATCATCAGGGACTAACTCCCGCACCCGCGAAGTAAAAATAGACCACTGTGCCTCTAGCGATTCATCCTGAATCCAATCATCACCAGACACTCCCCCATCGGCATCTTCCAAACCAGAATCAGCGGAAGCAAGCGAACTCGCACAAAGCAACACCACTATCGCCCCCAACCCAGCGACTATCAACCGCAAACCATTCTTCTTACGCATAGCCACTCCCTAACTGCACAACTTTGTAGCTGAGGAACTCTCGTCATACAGATCAACTGACTAACCAAAGCACCCACTCGGCGCCACTTTATCGCACGATAGGTAGCAAAAACAAGAACCCAGATTTGGAGAATTTGCAGGAGTTGTTCTGGGGCATATTCTGTGACCATTTCCACCATTGACGAAGCGTCATTGTCTTGACAATAGCGCTCAAGCAAGCATAATGGCCGTTTCCTATACGCAAATCAGAAACAATATAGCGGATAGCTAGTCCGAATCGCAGAGAGGATACTTGATTATATGGCTGCACGATTCGCTCCCTCTCCCACGTCCGATCTGCACATCGGTAACCTCAGAACGGCGTTGTTGGCGTGGTTGTACGCGCGAGCAGCAAACTTAGCATTCTATGTGCGTATCGAAGATTTAGATCAGTGCCGCATCCTAGCTGCTCCCAGCATCGCCCAACAACAGTTGCATGATTTGGCCACATTGGGATTGGATTGGGATGGCCCGGTACTTAAACAATCGGAACGGTTCGAGCTATACCGTGGTGCCGCTGCCACATTACCGACGTACGAATGCTTCTGTACTAGACGTGAAGTTGCCGAAGCTACCCAAGCTCCGCATGGCTCGTATCGTCCTTACCCTGGCACTTGCGCCAATCTAAGCCTTGCTGAACGAAAACAACGCCGTCTCACCCGTATGGCCGCCATTCGAGTACACGCTGCGGGCGCAAGATTCAGCGTGCATGACCGGTTCGCCGGTGTGGTGACCCGCAAAGTGGATGACTTTGTACTCATTCGTAACGACGGTCTCCCCGCATACAACTTGGCGGCAGTGGTTGACGACGGATTGCAACGAGTAACACAAGTGACACGAGGCGCCGACCTTATTGACTCCGCCCCTAGGCAAGCATGGTTGGCAACCAAGTTGGGGTTTGACGTTTCGGAATATATCCATGTTGGTATGGCGGTAAATAGCGCAGGCCAACGGTTAGCAAAACGCGACGGAGCGGTTACACTACGGGAACTAACTGCGAGCGGGCATAGCGTACAAGACGTTTACTGGATGCTCACCGATTCGTTAAGTTGGCCACGCACCGCCAACCCAACTGAACTGTTAGCGGTGATATTAGGCGAACCAACCTTGCTCAATTCAGCCACGCTAGCCGCACCCTGGGTAGTAAAACCAAACTGTTCACCGCTTAGCTGACGATCTCTGCCCACAACGGCGAACAATAATAGGTAATTTACCCCGACGCTACCACGTACAAAACATCGACCACATACAACAACGTCTGCCCCGCTGGTAACTCCCGGCTGGAATCACCATCTGGATAGGCATCCGCCGGTGGCACTACCAGTAGCAGCCGACTACCCATCGCCTGCCCGAGCAGCCCGTTACGCCAACCCGGAATCATCGAAGCGAGTTTTATCATCACGCTATCGCCTCCATAAGTACCAGAAAGCACTTCACCCGTGGCGTAATTCACCTCTACGTAGTTGACGACAACATAATCACTTTCGGCAACTGTTCTGGTGACATCACCCGGTATCAATACGGTGCTCACCGTATCGGCAGGTGCCGCTATATCAGGAAGCGCCTGCGGGATAGGCACCCCATTATCGAAAGTGACGGTGGCGTATTCGTTACCCTCAGCCACCAAAGTACCGACCGGTTCGTAGTATTGACCATCTATTATGTCAATCACAAACACCAAAGTATCGCCCGCCAAAATACCAGCGTCAGCATTACCACTGGCATAGCCGTCTTCACTAGCAATGGCAACCAACACACGGCTACCAATTTTCTGTCCATCAAGCGCTTTATTAAACCCGGCGATAAAACCGCTGGAAGAAACCGCGGATGCCGTTTTGTCAAAGTTACCGTCAAAGCGTACGCCGTCACGGGTGTTGTATCCAGCGTAGTAAATACCGATAATGCCTGGCGGTTGTACCACAGTGCCGCTACCCTCAATAAGCGTGCTGATCAGCGTGCTGTCCGCTTTGATCATCTTCTCGAACTCCACACTTGGTTCGATGCCTAATTCGGTGTCGCTTACCGTGATTTGGTCAAGACTAGTGAGTGGTTCCCACTCCAACGCATCTGTGGTTGAAGTGTCAGTGGGGCTGCTAGGTTCATCGCTAGGCTCACCGGAACACCCGGCAAACGCCAACATACAGGTAGCGGCTACCGCAAATACCGCAAAACGGAGTGCTTTTTTCACTCGGGTAATATTACCAGCATGTGCGCGGGTGAGCGTACAGCACGACCACCACTTTGTTCTCACAGTACGCGCGCGGGCGAACGCCACCATCGCTCACAAGCCCACCAGATCAATGAGCGCCCCCAATTCGTCACGGGTGAGGTCGCGCGTTTCACCGATCATCAGTTGTCCAAGACGCACCGGGCCGATGGAGATACGCGACAATTCATGCACCGGATGCCCCAGCGCGTCGAACATTCGTCGCACCACTCTACTGCGCCCCTCATGCAAAGTGACCTCCAACAAAGTGCGCTCAAATCCTCGGCTCACCAGACGTACTTTATCTGGTCTGACCGGGCCATCATCCAACATCACCCCTTTTTCTAACCGTTTTAGAGTTCTGTTGTCCACCGCTCCGACAACCTCGGCAAGATATGTCTTCGCCACTTCCCATTTGGGGTGAGCTAATCGGTTAGCAAGTTCGCCGTCGTTCGTTAGTAAAATCAGCCCCGACGTATCAGTGTCAAGGCGACCCACATGAAACAATCGCTGCTTTGGAGGTACGTACTGTTCCAAAGTTGGACGGCCTTCTGGATCGTCCATAGTGGACACCACGCCACGCGGCTTATTGACCACCAGATACAGATGCCGTCTCGGCGGAGGTAATCGAGAACCATCAACCCGGATAGTGTCGCGTTCTGGATCGACACGCCGTCCTTGCTCGGTGACGACGTGACCGTTTACCTCGATACGTCCGGCGGCGATCAATTCTTCCGCAGCGCGACGGGATGCCACTCCGGCTTGGGCGAGCACTTTCTGCAACCGGATGCCAGTTGGTTCATCACTCATAAAGTAAGCTCCTCAGTTTCTATCAGAGCAGAATCCGCTAAAGTACTCTGTCCGGTAAGGGTCGCTAACTCTGCTTCCAACTGGGTGGCATCCGGCAATAGCGGAGCAGCGGGCGGCAGTTCGTCCAAACTTGCAAGTCCTAACCGCTCCAGAAAATACGCTGTGGTAATAAGCAACCCCGCGCCGGAAGCTGCGTCCACGCCGTCTTCGGTGATGAGACCTCTAGCTAACAGCGTGCGCACAGCGCTATCGACGTTGACACCGCGCACCGCAGCTATACGACTGCGAGTAGTGGGTTGGGTGTAGGCGATGACGGCTAAAGTTTCCAATCCGGCCTGAGTGAGCACATTTTGTCGTCCCTCTACCACCCAACGGGATAACAGTTCGGCGTGCTCGGGTCGCGTGTAGTAACGCCAACCTCCAACCACTTCTCGTAAACAGAAACCTCGCCCAGTCTCTTCATAGAAATTCGCCAAACTTTCCAACTCGTCACTAACCGCTGTCGGCGGGGCGGCGACGGCTTCTGAGAGCCGGGCCACCTCCAACGGTTCGTCCGCCATCATTAGCACCGCTTCTAGTTGCGCGCCCAAATCACTCATGTTTATTCGCTCTCCCTGTGATAACGCAGCGCGTTTATAAATGTTGCTGTTGCGGCAGTTGTGATGCGTTTACCTAGCAGCAACCAGGTTCCCAAACCGTTCACTCTTGCTCACCTTTCGTATCATTATTCGGGATATTTTCAGCTACCGTTGGGGCGACAGCATCGTAGTCATCATTGATCGCTACCGTGCCTGATGCCGGGCCAATCCAACGCAACGTCAATTCACCAAGCGGTCGCAACTGTTCGAACGATATTGAACCTTCTTTGTATAACTCCAGCAGTGCAAGGAATCTGGCGATAGTGACTATTCGTTCCGTTCCAGTAGTTAACGAACGGAACGTCACTATGCCAGCTTTTTGCAATCGGCTCACCAGTAACGTCGCCTGTTCCGTCACACTGACCTGAGCGATATGTAAGTGTTCTACCGGTATCCGAACCAGCTCAGGAGCAGCGAACAGTCGGTTAATCGTGTTTTGCAGCCGCGTTGCCCCGCCCGGAATCTCCACCTGCGGCAGCAGTTCGGCATAGGCAGGATCGATACCCGCAGTGCGGGGATGGAATCTGGCCTCGTCGGCGATCTGGTTTGCAGCCCAAACGGCGAGTAGTTTGAACGCGCGGTACTGTAACAATTTTGCGAACAACAAATCGCGTGTCTCGAAAGCCGCAATGTCCGCTAAATCCTCCACCTCGCCATTGGGTAGCAGACGGGCGGTTTTCATGTCAAGCAGCGTCGCCGCCACCACTAGGAATGAACTTAGCTGGTTAATATCCCACACCTGACCACCGGTTTTAACATACGCTAGAAATTCGTCGCTCACTTGTGACAATGCTACTTCGGTGATGTCTAACTTATGTTTAGCGATAAGTTGCAGTAGCAAGTCGAACGGGCCTTCAAAGTTGGCTAACTTGAGTGTAAACCCAGCGCCGGCAGTGTCCATCTCTTCGGCAAATAACGTTGTCATAGTGGATTCAGGCGCAACGCGCCAATACCTCTCTCGCTAAACTGCGGTAGGCAACAGCTCCCGAAGATGACGACGCATAAGTGGTAATCGGCTCGCCGGCAACAGTGGTTTCTGGAAACTTAACGGTGCGTCGAATGACGGTGTGGAACACGGACTCGCCAAACTCTCCCAATACTCGATCAAGCACTTCACGAGAATGTATCGTGCGGTTATCGTACATGGTTGGCAGAATACCGATAAGCGACAACTTGGGGTTGAGAGATTCCCGTACTCGCTCAATAGTGTGGGTGAGCATCGCCATACCACGCAACGCAAAATATTCACACTCCAACGGGATGATCACGCCGTCGGCTGCGGTAAGCGCATTTATGGTAAGTAACCCCAAACTGGGTAGGCAATCAATGAGGATGTAATCGTAACGATCTTGCGCCGGAGCAAGTGCTTTCAGCAGAGCACGCTCGCGCGCCATCTCAGCAACTAACTGCATTTCGGCGACAGACAAATCAATAGTGGCTGGAAGTACGTCAAGGTTCGCAATGCTAGTGTGCATCAGAGCGTCGTCAAGGGTGACGGAGTCACGCGACACCAACAGATCGTAGATGCTGCGTTCAATTTCATGCACATTGATACCCATACCCACCGAGAGGCTGGCTTGCGGGTCGAAATCCACTAGCAACACTTTGCGACCCGTCTCCACTAGCGCACCGCCCAAGTTTATGGTGGTAGTGGTTTTGCCAACTCCCCCTTTTTGGTTAGTCATGGCGATGATCTGCGCCTGTTTGTGACCAGATTTTGCCGGTGCCACCGCAGGCAACTTCGGCCACGGACGACCAGTGGGGCCGATCTCCCCAGGTTTAATGCTGTCAATGTTCATAGACTCTGTTGATGCCTTTGCCATGCTCTTTTCCTACTTAGCTCGCAGTTTTTGCAGTGTGTTTAGCCTACCGTCATCGCGCTCTAGGATGAGCACTCACATACACCTGACGCAACTGTTCAACGGTGACCAGGGTATAAATCTGAGTAGTGGTGACGCAAGCATGGCCGAGCAGTTCCTGAACAACTCGAATATCAGCTCCGCCGTCTAACAAATGCGTAGCGAACGAGTGTCTAAGGGAGTGCGGGGTGACGTGAGTTAACCCCACCGCTTCCGCTCTGACTTGCACTATCCCCCAAGCGCTCTGTCTAGAAAGCCGAGTGCTGCGGCTATTGACAAATAATGCTGGCGTGCTGCGGCGCGCTGTTTCTAATAATGCCGGACGACCACGCACCAAATAGGCCTGTATCGCCGCACGAGCATAAGAACCTAGCGGCAATATTCGCTGTTTATCACCCTTTCCGATCACGCGCAATCCAGTGTCATCGTCTGCAAACGCTCGCATAATATCGTCAATATCTATGCGAATAGCTTCGGATATTCGCATACCGGTGCCGTATAACAACTCCAACAACGCCGCATCACGCAACCCAACTGGAGTTTCCCGTTCAATGGCATCAAGCAACGCTTGTATCTCCGCAATGGCAAGCGCTTTCGGCAACCTGCGGCCAAGTTTGGGTACGATGAGCGTTCCGGCAGGGTTAGTGGTAGTGATATTTTCGATAAGCGCAAAAGTGTGTAAATTGCGCACCGCTACCACGGCACGAGCAACGCTAGCCGGAGCCAGCGGCCGATGGGTGGCATCGCCGGTTGTCAAGGTGTGCGTGTAGCCGATAACCGCAGCTTCGCTTACATCTAAAGGATGCGCTACACCGGCGGCAGCGAGATACTCCAAATAGCGGGTGAGGTCACGCCGGTAAGCGGCAGTGGTGTTGGCGGAAAGCCCTCGCTCCACACTCACTTGAGCAAGGTAGCTGTGTAACCAACGTTGTAGCGAACGCGGAACCTCGTTGACTACAGTTTGTCGCTTTTCTGATGTCATCATGCCAGCACTGCGTCTTGGTTACGCTTGTTAATCCGCATCGGCCACGGCGCGTCCGCTGAGCGCAACTCGGTTAGCCCTGATGAACTTAACAACGCGGCCTGTAACTTCAAACAACCGATTATTAAAGCGGGGTTCTGCAAAACACCACAGTTTATATCGTGCAACAGTTCGTTAAGCGCTACCCAGTACAGGCTCATGTGCGCTTCTTCACCCTCCGCCACGAACCCTTCGGGGCGACCCACCTCACTTAAATCTCGCGCTAAGTAGATGCGGCTAGTTTCCTGCGATATGCCCGGCGAGCTGTAAAAATCAGCGAGCACGTTCCAGGTGGTAGCGGCGAGTCCGGCTTCCTCTGCAAGTTCGCGTTTCGCAGCAGCTAACGGATGCTCGGCGGCAACGTCTAATAACCCTGCTGGCGGTTCCACCATGCGCATAGCAATAGCGTGTCGATACTGATCAATGACACCAACCCGACCTGTGGAATCGTATACAATGACGGCCACCGAACCCGGATGGGTGAGGTACTGCCTATGCAGCCGCTCACCGCCAGGGCTTAATATTTCATCGGAGTTAAACGCCGCAATAGCTCCGGCAGCCAGCACTTCATGGGAAAGAATTGGCCAGTGTTCTGGCTTGTCAACCGGGTGTTTCTTACAGCCGGGCATGATTAACTAGCTTCCTCAGCTTCCAAATCCGGCTGTGTTGACCTTACGGTGTCCTGATAAGCCAGCGCCGCCTCAATCAAACCTCGAAACAGTGGATGCGCTCTGGTGGGGCGGCTTTTCAATTCGGGGTGCCCTTGAGTGGCGATGAAGTACGGGTGCAGATCGGTGGGTAGTTCGATAAACTCCACCAAATTGCGCTCTGGCGACAACCCGGAGATAACCAAACCGGCGGCTTCTAGTCGGTCTCGGTAAGCATTGTTCACTTCATAACGATGCCGATGCCGTTCTTCAATTCTGGTGGTGCCATAGAGCTTATGCGCCAATGAGCCTTCTTTGAGTTCAGCCGGATATGCGCCAAGCCGCATGGTGTGTCCTAAATCTCCCTGACCGGACACAATATGCTGTTGTTCTTCCATGGTGGCGATCACCGGATCGGGAGTATCGGCTTCAAATTCGCTAGATGCCGCTTTCTCAATCCCCGCTAGCTGTCGCGCCACCTCAATAGTCATACACTGCAAACCCAGGCAAAGTCCCAGCGTAGGGATACGGTGCTCCCGAGCGTATCTTATGGCACCAATCTTGCCCTCAACACCGCGAATGCCGAAACCGCCAGGGATGACGATGCCGTCAACGTTTGCTAACTGTTCCGCCGCACCTGCGGAAGTTTCGCAGGCATCAGCTGGAATCCAAGTAACGTTCACTTTCGCCCAGTTAGCGAACCCGCCTGCGCGTAACGCTTCGGTAACCGACAGATAGGCATCCGGCAGGTCGATGTATTTGCCCACTAAACCGATAGTGACTTCCCGGGTGGGGTTTTTCACACGCTCCAGCAGATCGTTCCACATTTTCCAATTGACATCCCGGAAACTTAAGTTAAGCCGCCGCACCACATAGGCATCCAAGCCTTCCGCGTGTAACACTTTCGGCACATCGTAGATAGATGGCGCGTCGGGACAAGACACCACAGCTTCTTCGTCCACGTCACAAAACATGGCGATTTTACGCTTGATAGACGCAGATATTTCCTGTTCAGAGCGGCAAACCAGCACGTCTGGTTGGATGCCAAGTTGCCGCAGCGCGGCGACAGAATGTTGAGTTGGCTTCGTCTTCATCTCGCCTGAGGTACGCAGGTAAGGCACTAACGACACATGAATAAGCATCCAGTGGTCACGGCCAATGTCGCGACGCACTTGGCGACATGCTTCTAGAAACGGTTGACTTTCGATGTCGCCAACAGTGCCGCCGATCTCGTGAATCACCACATCGTCATTCGGTTTTGCCACCGAAAGCATCCGAGCTTTAATCTCGTCTGTGATGTGCGGAATCACCTGTACGGTGTCACCGAGGTAATCCCCGCGGCGCTCTTTAGCGATAACCACAGAGTAAACCTGCCCGGTGGTCACATTCGATTCGGCGGTGAGGTTACGATCAAGAAAACGTTCGTAGTGGCCGATGTCCAGATCAGTTTCCGCGCCATCTTCAGTGACGAACACCTCACCGTGTTGAAACGGGTTCATAGTGCCGGGATCGACATTGAGATACGGATCGAGTTTCTGCATAGTAACTTTCAAACCGCGTGCCACTAGCAGATTGCCGAGACTTGACGCGGTAAGACCTTTACCTAAAGAGGAGACGACGCCCCCGGTGACAAAGATGTGTTTCGTGGCGTTGCCCATGAGGTTCCAGTCTACGATACTTGGAAAGAATTAACGTGAACCGCTCCGAAAACAACTCTTAAGTCAGAGGGGATAGCGTCGGTAAAACACTGCCGCATGAATTGGTTCTAACGGATGATGCCACCAGGTATTCATTTGCGTGTATGCCGTTTTTGTAATACGAACAGTAGAGTTAAAGTCATGGCTGACGTGATGGCTATCGGGAAACATCAACATTTTCATACAGTGGTGTCGTATATCCGCCGCAGCCCTCGAATGAACTCGTCGCAACGCACTTCATGGGAACATAACGCGCAAAGTTATATAGTGAATGGCCTGCGGCGCACCCAAAGCGTTTCACAGTTCGCCCCCGGAACCCCCCTCGACCTAGCGACATTGTTCTCCCGGGTAGCTCCACTGGTAGTAGAGATCGGTGTTGGCTCCGGCGAAACGTTGACGGCGGGGGCACTCGCGCACCCGGAGCGTAACTTCATCGGGTTTGAAGTGTATGAAGCGGTGTTAGGTTCCGCCATGTCACGACTCGCTGCCGCCGAAGTTAATAACGTCCGGTTGATTATGGGGGATGCCGTCAGTGGTTTGGAACACCTACTGTCAGCTAACTCAATTAGCGAACTCTGGACGTTCTTCCCCGACCCGTGGCAAAAGAAACGCCACCATAAACGTCGGCTTATCAACACAACTTTTACTGATCTGGCAGTGTCGCGACTAGCACCAGGCGGACTATGGCGATTGGCTACCGATTGGGAAGATTACGCCCGCCACATTCACGCCACACTGAACGAACATCCCAGCTTAATCAACTGTCATTCAACTGAGACTCCCCGGTTTGCGCTGCGTCCGCTCACCCGGTTTGAAGCTAGAGGAATCGCCGCCGGACGAAACATCAATGATTTCGCTTATCGACGTATCGTTAACCCGCAAGAGTTGTCAACTACTGTGATCGGAAACATGCGATGACCCGCTGGCGCATCGATTTAGCTTACGACGGCAGTGATTTTGCCGGATGGGCGGCGCAGCCGGGACAACGCAGCGTTCAAGGGGTGTTACAGCAGTGGCTATCGCGGCTGTTGGGAACCGCAACAATGACTAATGAGCAAGGAAACTTTCCAGCACAGTTAGTAGTAGCGGGTCGCACCGATGCCGGTGTACATGCGCGGGGGCAAGTGGCACATCTGGACATACCAGCCACAGTTATTTTCACCCCTGACGAGTTGGCGTTCCGTTTGACAAAAGTGTTGCCGGCAGACATCGTGATACATGCTATCAGCGTGGCACCACCACACTTCGACGCTCGGTTTGCAGCCAGTTGGCGGCGCTACAGCTACCAGATTTGGGACGATACTGCGCTACCCGATCCGCTGCTACGCCGTCAAGTATGCGCAATTCCCGGACGGCTTGATCTGGATGCAATGCACGCAGCGAGCGCCGCCCTGCTTGGGCTGCGAGATTTCGCACCATTTTGTAAACAGCGCGTCGGTGCTACCACCATCCGAGAGTTACAAATTTTTGATGTGGTGCGCGCGGCTGATCCGTCTCGCACCATCACCGCAACGTTACAAGCCGATGCTTTCTGTCACTCCATGGTGCGCTCACTCATGGGGGCTATCGTGCAAGTAGGGTTAGGAAAGCGTGACTTGACTTGGCTACTGGGAGTGCGTGATTTACCAAGCCGTGCCGGTTCGGTGCCGGTACTACCTCCCCAAGGGTTGACGCTACAGGAAGTTGGTTATCCAGCTGATTCTGAATTAGCGACCAGAGTAGCGGCGGCACGCAGCGCTCGCACTCTGCCCTGCAACACCACCACTGACCACAAAGAAACTACTGACGCAGTTGCGGAGCAACAACAAACGCAACACCTCAACACCACTGACCACAAAGAAACTACTGACGCAGTTGCGGAGCAACCATGAACCAATACTTCGATACTCCAATAGGTCCGGCACAGCATCGTCAAATAACAGCACGCATTTGGGGACGGGAACACACTTTCGTCACCGCCGCCGGAGTGTTCTCTGGTTTTCGACTCGACCCGGGCACAGCCGTACTATTCGATAAAGCTACCCCAGCGTCAACTGCTAGTACGCTGCTTGACCTCGGCTGCGGCTACGGCCCTATCACCGTAGCGTTAGCGAACAAACTCCCAGAAGCCTTTGTGTATGCGATTGATGTAAATGAACGAGCGTTAGAGTTAGCACAAAGCAATGTGGCGCTTGCTGGAGTAGCGCAAAGAGTGCAAGTTTCGTTTCCGGTTGCGGTGCCGTCCGACATCAGCTTTGACGAAATCTGGTCGAACCCACCAATTCGAGTTGGCAAGGAAGCATTACATACCCTGCTACTCACTTGGTTACCCCGGCTCACACCACATGGCTCGGCTTATCTTGTGGTGGGTAAGAATCTCGGCGCGGATTCATTACATTCTTGGCTGGTGGTTCAGGGTTATTTTGTTGAGCGGTTGGGTTCGGCTAAAGGGTTCCGAGTGTTACGGGTGAACAAGGGTTTAGAGTAACGGTTTGGGAGCCAGCTTTAACTGGATTGCTTCGCGCCCTTTCGGTCACTCGCAACAACGCACAATGACGTATCGAGTTCCCCCGTCATTGCGAGGAGCATAGAGCAGCACAGCAACGCACAATGACGTATCGAGTTCCCCCGCCACTGCGAGGAGCATAGAGCAGCACAGCAACGCACAATAACGTATCGAGTTCCCCCGTCATTGCGAGGAGCGCACGCGACGAAGCAATCCAGAAAAGGAACCACTAAGCAAAAAATGATTCTATTCAATAAACCCGAATCGAAAAGACTCACCCGAGTTCGCCGCCTTTGGGTGGTTTTGGGGGTTGGATACGGGTTTGGTTAGGTATTTTGCTGTTGTTTTGGTGTGTTTTTCTGCACTAAAGTGGAGTAATCGTTTTCGGA
>JAIRZI010000082.1 GCA_031267295.1 Propionibacteriaceae bacterium
AAGCAATCCAGAAAGGGTGTTTGCTGAGGAAAAGATGATTCTATTCAATAAACCCGAACTAGAAAGACTCACATAAGTGACACCTAAGTAACTGGATTGCTTCGCGCCCTTTCGGTCACCCGCAATGACGGACGATAAGTAATCGCATGATGTATATCACCACTTTGGATAACTCTGATTTAAGCCCAAGGTTTACACCACCATAACCACTTCCACACTAAAAAGGAAAAACTCGGGTACTACCACAGATTTACACCACCATAACCACTTCCACACTAAAAAGGAAAAACTCGGGTTCCACCACCACTCACACTCTCGGCAGCAACTTGGACTTCCCCATCAAACACTTCCCGCCACCCACACTAGACACACTCCTAAGTCAGTCATATGTCAGAAAAACGAAGTCAACTACACTTTACAAATCAAACTATTTATCGGGTGCGATCTCTCGGGTTAGCTCAACTACCCCAAAAACGATGACCAACCACCGCAACTACCCGACGTGACGCTCTAGCCCAATCGTCAAGCAACCGAGACGCTTCCGCTTTACCGTAACCCAACAACATCGCTACTGCTGCGATCTCCCGAGCATCGGTGGGTAACTGATCGGATGTCCGGGCGCGCACCAACATGATGGCGTTGCGCATCCGAGATGCCAGCACCCAAGCAGCATCAAGAGTATTACACTCAGCGCGCGTGAACAGCCCAGCATCGCCGAGCGCTGCGAGCGCCGATCGAGTTGAAGTTACCCGCAGTTCGGGAAACTTATGAGCATACAACAACTGCGCCAACTGCACCGTCCATTCAACATCTGCTAATCCGCCCGGGCCAAGCTTTAGATTACGTTCGCGGTTAGTGCCGCCACGTTCTCGATCTACCCGCATCTTGAGCTTTTGAATGGCTAACACCTCAGCGGCATCCAATCCGGCTACTGGCCACCGCAGTTGATCGATAACGGTAATCAACTGCGCAGCCAACGCCAAATCGCCAGCGGCTGCGGTGGCACGTAGTAACGCTTGAGATTCCCAAGTGAGCGACCAACGCTCGTAGTAGCTGCGATAACCGGTGAGGGTGCGTACCAACGCACCATCTTTGCCCTCTGGTCTGAGGTCGGCATCAATCTGCAACGCTGGGTCGGGGCCAGGCAACCCCAGCAGTTCTCGCATCCGGGCTATCGTGGTACTAGCCGCGCTAAGCTCTGCGTCAGTTACCCCATCCGGCACCACGAACATGCAGTCAGCGTCCGAAGAGTACCCCAGTTCGCCGCCACCCCAACTTCCTAAAGCGATCACTCCGATAGGTGGCGTGTTTGGGGTTTCGGTTGCGGCGATGCGTAACGCGGCGTCCACTGTGGCGGTGGCGAGGTCGCTCAACCCGGCACCCACTTGGGCAATTTCCACCACGGAACACACGTCTCCCATTGCGATGCGGAACAATTCCCGACGCCGTAGTGCTCGCACTGCTTCGATGGCGTTCGCCGCACTGTCATGACGTTCTACGATGCGTCCCATAGCTTCCAACAGATCGGCGCGGGAACGTGGGGCTAGTTCGTCGTCGTCAGTGAACAGTTGCAGCACCGCCGGGTCGCGGCGCAACAGGGGCACCGCATATCTGCTAGAAGCCAACAGTTTTGCCAACCGTTCCGCCACCACACCGGTATCGCGTAGCGTGCGCAGATACCATTCGGATCGTCCGGCATCTTCGCTTAACTGTCGGAACGCCAACAGCCCCGCATCCGGGTTCGGCCCGAGCGCCAACCATCCCAGCATCGCTGGCAAAAGTTGCCGTTGGATTTGCGCACTGCGATTCACTCCAGCGGTGAGCGCCGCAATGTGGCGCAGCGCAGCCGCAGTGTCAGCGAACCCTAGAGAACGCAGCCGGGCGGCAGCAGCATCGGATGACAGCCGTAGCTCTTCCGAACGCACCTGCGACACCGCTTCCAGAATGGGAGAATAAAACACTCGTTGCTGTAGTGCCCGAACTTGGGCAGCGGTGGAGCGCCAGCGTTGCCACAGTTCGTCGCCGGAAATCAACCCAAGCGATTTGGCGATATGCGCCCGTTCAGCGTCGTTAGCGGGCATCAGATGGGTGCGCCGTAACTGCGCCAACTGTGCGCGATGCTCGACGACGCGCAGGAAACGATACGCCTGAGCCAACCGTGCGCCGTCATCTCGCCCAATGTAACCATGCGCTACCAACGCCGCCAACGCCGGGAGCGTCGCTGCTAATCGCAGCCGCTCATCGGCACGTCCATGTACCAACTGCAGTAGTTGTACGCTGAACTCCACGTCGCGCAAACCTCCGGCGGAAAGTTTCAACTCGCGGTCGGTCTCGGCGACGGGGAGCAGCGAAATCACTCGGGCGCGCATCGCCTGCGACTCGGCGACGAAATCGGAACGCTCCCCCGCTTTCCACACCAGCGGCAACACCAACTGAACGAACTGCTGCCCGAGCGCTATGTCCCCTGCCATCGGGCGGGCTTTCAACAGCGCTTGAAACTCCCAATTCGACGCCCATTTGGTGTAATAAACGCGCATTGATTCCAAAGTGCGCACCAAAGGCCCGGCATTACCCTCCGGACGCAAACCTGCGTCCACTTGCCAAATCGATCCGGCAGCGGTCGGCGTAGCACACACTTGCGCTATGACACGCGCCACCCGTTCACCGATCAGCAGAGCGGCATCAGTCGAAATCGTCTGATTGATTGGTTCGGCCACGTATAGCACGTCAATATCGGAGAGGTAGTTCAACTCCTGTGCGCCACATTTGCCAAGCCCAATCACAGCAAAACGCACCTGAGTTGCCCCTGGAACTCGATTGCAGGCGATGCGATATGCAGTTTCCATAACTGCATCCGCCAATTCGGCTAACTCTGCTGCAATGGTATCCACCACAGCGAACGGGTCGGACGCGCTGAGGTCACGCCCGGCGATACGCAGCAGTTCACGGCGATTAGCTCGTCGGAGTTCGTCGGCTGGATTCGCAGCAGTGAGGACGGCCAACACCCGCTGCTTAAGTGGAGACGAGTCTAACCCCGTCTCAGACACAACCGGAGCGGGTGTTAACACCTGAGGGCCATCTGAGGAAACCGCTTCTCGCAAACCCCGATCCACCCCAGACACAGCATCCGCAGACACAACCGAATCAGACACCAACACTCGCGCATCATCCACAGACCCCAAACCCTGCAAACCCAACCCCCACTCAGACACAGCATCCACACACCCAACCGAATCAGACACCAACACCCGCGCATCATCGGGAAAGGTTTTAAGACCTTGTGCAAGTGCTGCGGAAGCTCCCAACACTTGCACCAACCGGTTCAGCCAACCAAGGTCGGCACATACTTCATCAAGCAACGTTGGGGCGAGTCGCTGCAACTCTGCCAAATAGACAAGCGCCTGGTCTTGGTTCGCGGTGTCCGCCAGTAACTCCAACAACTCTGGCGTGTTCGGATGCGCATCCAGCAGTGTTTCCAAAGCTAAAACGGCTCTTTCGGTGTCACTAAACCCCCGACGCGCCAACTCGCCAGCGTTGGTCACTGTGCGGTCTGTCATAACGGTAGCCTAGTGCCCTGCGTCCTCTACACATCACCTCAGATGAATATATTTTTGCGTTCGTCACCTGCTACCCGTCATTGCGAGCATCCGTTAGGATGCGAAACCACCCAGCTCTTTTCTGGATTGCTTCGTCGCTTGCGCTCCTCGCAATGACGGGAAAATCACAAAACCACCACCTACCACCCACCACTGCGAACATCCATAAGAATACGAAACAACCCGTGCACAAACGGGAAATCTCAAAACCATCACCTACCACCCACCACTGCGAACATCCATGAAGATACGAAACAACCCAGTCATAAAATGTCATTCCATAAACCGTTACAACTTCGGGAACCCAAAAAAATCAGCGTACCCCTAAGGAGTTCACTGATTAATGACGTTTTCCAAACCACCAGAGGTATGGGGTAGTGCAACAAGCGTTTGTTAAATACACATCAGATTTTCACACTACACACTTCTTTTCTGGATTGCTTCGTCGCTTGCGCTCCTCGCAATGACGGGAAAATCACAAAACCCTACTCACCACCCAAACCACCAACCCCTACGCTCCTCACAATGACGGGAACCCCAAAACCACCACCTACCACCCACCATCGCGAACATCCCCATAAGGATACGAAACCACCCAGTCACAAACGGGAAATCCTCAGAATTAGCGTATCCCTACGCACTAACCAGGCGTATCTTTAACCACATGAGCGAAGTAGACGCGACCCAAACCGCAGCTAGCGACAGTCGCACTGCCGGACAGCGAACGCCTGCGAGAGCGCAAGAGGTGCGGCGTATCGCTCAAGCAATCCATGAACGCTACGCCGGACACAGCATAGAACTTCGCGTGCCCCCCTACAGCGCCGTCCAGTTGCGTACGCTTTCTGGTGATGGTTCCCGACATACCCGAGGCACTCCGCCAAACGTGGTAGAAATCGACCCCGAAACGTTTCTAGCGCTAGCACAAGGCAGTCTCAGTTGGGACGAAGCATTCGCCACCGGCCGCTTGAGTGTCTCGGGTGCTCATGCCCGCGACGTGTCCCAGATGCTTCAACCACAGTAACTCATTGCGAGGAACGCCATCTACAATACTTCCTAACAAAACCAAGCACATTAGCTCGGTGATTCGTACTCTTTCGCTTTCCGCATTCCCCGTCATTACGAGGAGCGCAAGCGTGCGAAGCAATCCAGAAAAGAGTAACTATGAGCAAAAGAGGAATTTGTTCAGCGAATTCGAATTAGAAAGATTCTTATAAACGACACCCTATAAATGGATTACTTCACGCCTGCAGTCGCTCGCAACGACAGACGACAAGTAATCGCGTGATGTATATCACCGCTTTGAATAGCTCTGATTTAAGCCCAAGGTTTACACCACCATAACCACTCCCACACAAAATAAGGAAAAACTCGGGTTCCAAAACGGAGCATATGTCGGCCGCTGACAACTTTGGTTAGTGTCTGGGGGTTTAGTTTTATAAGCGTGGGAGGTTTGTGCGCAGTTCCCAATCGGTGACTTGGCGACGATATGCGTCATACTCGGCACGCTTGTTGCGTAAGAAGAAGTCAAACACATGTTCGCCTAGCGTGCTAGCAACCAACTCAGAGTTTTCCATGATATTGATAGCGGAATCCAAGCTACGCGGCAACTCCGAAATGCCCAGCGCACGTCGCTCACGTTCGCTTAACTCCCAAGCGTTGTCCTCCGCTTCGGGTGGCAGTTCCAAACCTTTCTCAATGCCGTCTAGACCAGCGGCTAAAAATAACGCATAGGACAGATACGGATTGGCCGCTGAGTCGATACCGCGATATTCAATTCGCGCACTTGACGCCTTATTCGGTTTTAGTAACGGAACCCGAACCAACGCTGAGCGATTATTACGCCCCCAGCAGACATATGCCGGTGCTTCGCCACCTCCAGCTAGTCGTTTATAAGAATTGACGTACTGGTTGGTGACAGCGGTGATTTCAGCCGCATGTACCAGCAGCCCGGCGGTGAACTGCTTGCCGATAGTGGAGAGCCGAGTTTCGTCCGCAGCATCGTAGAAAGCATTAGTGTCGCCCTCGAACAGACTCATATGGGTGTGCATCCCAGAGCCGGGGTGTTCCGTGAACGGTTTCGGCATGAATGAAGCGTGAATGTCTTGGCTGGTGGCAACCTCTTTCAACACCACCCGGAACGTCATGATGTTGTCAGCCATTGAGAGCGCATCAGCGTAACGCAGATCAATCTCATGCTGTCCCGGCCCACCTTCATGGTGACTGAACTCCACCGAAATACCCATCTGCTCCAACATGGTGATAGCATCACGGCGGAAATTGGTACCTTCGTCTAGCGTGGTGTGATCGAAGTAACCGCCAGCATCAAGCGGAATTGGCGGTTGACCTGGCACTATGGGTCGCCGGAATAGGAAAAACTCAATCTCGGGGTGAATGTAGAACGAGAACCCCATATCGACAGCCCGTTTCAATGCTCGCTTCAACACATTACGGGGGTCAGCCGAAGCGGCGGAGCCATCGGGCAGCGTTATGTCGCAGAACATACGAGCCGTGTTAGCTTGAGTGCGCCACGGCAACAGTTGAAAACTGGACGGATCGGGGTGTGCGATCATGTCGGATTCGTAGACGCGGGCGTAACCCTCAATCGCCGAACCGTCGAACCCGACACCTTCAATGAAAGCGCCCTCTAACTCGGCTGGCGGGATGGCCACCGATTTCAACGACCCCAGCACATCAGTGAACCAGAGACGTACAAACTTAACATTGCGCTCGTCAACAGCACGAAGCACGAACTCGACCTGACGATCCATGACGTTAAGTCTGCCAGCAACAACGCTGCAATGTCACGCCACGCCCGGTATCGCCACAAGGTTGTAACAACAGTAGGTCTGGAGATAAGTTTCTCTGCGCATTAACTGATACAAAACTTCCTCAAACACACCAGTGTTTACCCCAACACAACTCCCCACACCAAGCAACGCGACCAACACCAAACCAGGATGAATATATCTTTGCGTTCGTCAAAGAGATATTGGAGGTACGGAAAAACATTCACTTAGGGAAACACTGATTTTCTCGGGTTTTCAAACCATCAGAGGTGCGGGTAGTGCAGTAAGTGTTTGTTAAATGCACATTGGATTTTTGCATTACGCACTTCTTTTCTGGAATGCTTCGTCGCTTGCGCTCCTCGCAATGACGGGACCCCCCCCAAAAAAAACATCACCTACCACCCGTCATTGCGAACACCCGTAAAGATACGAAGCATCCAGTCACAAACGAGAACCCCCAAAACCCCGAGTTTTTCCGCTTTTGGGTGCTTTTGAAATTGAATACGGGTTTGGTTAGGTATTTCGCTGTTATTTTGGGGTGTTTTCCTGCAGTATGAACCGGTATGGGTTTGGTGCCGCTGGTTTGTTTTGTGTGTTCACTGGTTTTCCAGCGGTTGTTGTTTATAGTAGCGGGTTTCTGTTTCGTTTGGGGTGTTGTAGCCTAGGTGTTCGTGGAGTCGTTTGGTGTTGTACCAGTACACCCAGTCGAGGGTGGCATCGAGAACATCGGTTAGGGTGTGGAATGGGCCGTCTTGAGTGACGCATTCGGTTTTGTATAACCCGTTGATGGTTTCAGCGAGAGCATTGTCGTAGCTGTCACCGATGCTTCCAAACGATGGGGTGATGTCTGTGAGTGCGAGTTGTTCACTGTAGTGGATAGCGGTGTATTGAGAACCGTGGTCGCTGTGGTGTATCAGCCCGGTAGTGATCGGATGTCCGTGGCGTGCTCGTTCAGCTAACGCTAACTGTAGGGTCTCTGATACTAGTTTCTCGTTCATTTGACAAGCCGCATGGGCTGCAACGATTCGGCGGGCGTAACAATCAGTGATGAAAGCGACATACACCCAACCAGACAGGGTACGCACATATGTTAAATCGGCTACCCATATCCTGTCGGGTGCTGTAGTGGTGAACATTCGTTTCACTAGATCGCCAGCATAGGGACGGGTTTTACGAGTCGTGATGATTCGTCCGCCACGCATGATGCCTTTCATGCCCGTCAACCGCATCAAACGACCAACCTTTGATTCCGATACGGTGATGCCTTCACGACACAGCAACGCCCGCATTTTACGTCGCCCATAGAACCGTTCTCTAGGTAAACGTCCCCGCATATCTGGGGTTTCTCGTAACACCCGCATCCGTGCCACCAACTGTTCATCAAACAACTCTCTAGCCGATGGTGTGCGGTGTCGATACGCCCGGTAGGTTCTCGCGGCGATCTTTATCCCGTACTCTGTAAGCACAGAACAGACCGACTCGACTTAGGAAACCCCTACCCCTCATCCGATCAATGAAAGCAACTATCTTCTGGGTCGACGGGGGTCGAGTTCCCCGGCGAAGAAAATCGAAGCGGCTTTAAGAATCTCGTTCGCTTCACTCAAGTCACGAACCTGTCGCTCCAACTCCTTAATCCTTTTCGTCTCTACCCGCTGCTCACCACCACCAACATCCATATCCCTCGACCGTTCCAACACAACCCACTGTCGCAACGACTCAGCCCCCACCCCCACCCTCGGCCCGATCACCCTCGCAGCCTGATAAACACTCGAATACTCACCCAAATGAGCAAGCACCATCTTCACCGCACGATCCCTAACCTGCGGGTCATACCTTCTAGCCATAACGTAAAGCCTCCCTCAAAAAGAGAAGCGGCACCAAACCCATACCGGTTCATTAAAGTGGAATATCGTATCTGAGATTAGTGACAAAATTGTGCGCTTTTTGAGTTTCTCCGTCATTGCGAGGAGCGCAAGCGACGAAGCAATCCAGAAAAGATAACCACTAAACAAAAGATGATTCTGTTCAATAAACCCGAATTGAAAAAATTCACGTAAACGACACATTTATGACTGGATTGCTTCGCGCCCTTTTGGTCGCTCGCGGTGACGAACGATAAGTAATCGCGTGATGTATATCACCACTTTGAATAGCTCTGATTTAAGCCCAAGGTTTACACCACCATAACCACTTCCATACTAAAAAGGAAAAACTCGGGTACCACCCGTCATTGCGAACACCCATGAAGATACAAAACAACCCCGGCACAAACGGGAAAACCCCAGGATCATCACCTACCACCCGTCATTGCGAACACCCGTAAAGATACAAAACAATCCAGCCACAAATACCATTCCATAACCTTTACAACAGCGAACAGCTAACCAAACGGATAACTGACCTTAGTTTGATCGCATAAAACGTCTTAGGGATAAGCGAATATGACTGTGCCCTAGCACGTCACAGATTGCTGCTGCGACTAGGGTAAATGAGAAAATCCCGCTATGTCTTGTAAATGAACTGGGCATCTTTCACCTGCTACCGGTATATATGTTGCTCACTCAATTCAAAGGTTACACACAAAGCATGATTCATCAATACCGCCCTAAACCCATCTACAATCGCTTTATGGCATTGCAAGGCTGGTACCCCGACCCCAGCGGTCAACCTGGACGCTATCGCTACTGGGATGGCACCGGATGGTCGACGGCTACCACCACCAACCCAAACTCTGCTCCTCCGTCTATCACAAATGTCGGAAATGGCAATCAACGTAAGCGGGATCGTGCCTGGCTGTATGCGCTTATCGGTCTGTTGGTGGTGACATTGGCTGCCGTGATATTCATATTGGCTCGCGGTAACGCTCCCAGTAAAACGCCTGCTACCGCTGACTCCAACTCGGCCAAACCCACCGTCAGCGGTTGGGATGAAACTTCTAAACCATCCACCCCGCCACCTCCGAGCGTTGGCGGCGAAATGGTGGCTTGTCCTAGTACTAACCTCTTCGCAAACACCAGACAACCCAGCGGCCGAGTAGCGGCCGGCGCGCTCTCTTTCCAGCGCAGCAGTAACGGCGGAGTTTATAGCGGAGGGTTCAACATGGCTTATGACGTACATGAGCAGCAACGTCTGGTGGGCAATACTGAATACTTCTCATCCACAGCGGTAGGACGGTTGGCGATCTCCGATGGTTATGTGGACATCGCCGTCGCAGCGCAGCAAGTGATGATGTGTCATTCCAACTATCGTCACGATTCCGATGCTCCCACCGATGTGCTCATTGCCGGGGAACCAATTGAAATTTCCGGTCGCCCCGCTTGGCACATCCAATGGCAAAATAACTATATCGGTCGCTCACTCGACGGCGAGATTCTCGACGTGATAATAGTTGATCTCGGCTCCGATAAGGATTACCTCGGAATGTTTTATTCCTGTAGACCCATCGGTTACGCCGACTTTGAACGCAGCATCGCGGCAACAATCGCCAGTCTAAGAGTTGACGGTTGACCCGTTGCGCACCCATTAACTCACAACCTTGACTAACCACGCACTCGCAGACTTGAACATGTTCATAAGGTAACGCCAAGGGCACGCTATAACAATCTCTGTCATCTGGTTATCTGTCGCCCGTCAGCCGACACTACCGCAAATACGACCTCACCGGCGGCGACGAATCGTCACCCTTACTTGAAATTCAAACAGAACCATTCCCTGTGAACTTGATTAACCCGCACAATGCACAATAACGCATCGCGTCTCCTCATCACTGCGAAGAGCACAGAGCAGCACAGCGCAACAACACACAACAACGTACCGAGTCCCCCCGTCATTGCGAGGAGCACAGAGCAGCACAGCGCAACAACACACAACAACGTACCGAGTCCCCCCGTCATTGCGAGGAGCGTAAGCGACGAAGCAATCCAGAAAAGTAATTACTGAGCAAAAGAGGAATTGGTTCAGTGAATCCGAACTAGAAAGACTCACATAAACGACACTTAAGTAACTGGATTGCTTCGTCGCTTACGCTCCTCGCAATGACGGAGAAACTAAGATCGTTACCCGCAGCAATACCACCCAAATACCACATCTCTCACATCAATGAAAAAGACCGAGTTAAACAACCAAACCCTAACAACACTAACGTCTAATAGTGGTTCGCCTGAT
>JAIRZI010000094.1 GCA_031267295.1 Propionibacteriaceae bacterium
AACCAGACGCACCCGAGTTTTCCCTTTTTTGTGTGGAAGTGGTTATGGTGGTGTAAACCCTGGGATTAAATCAGAGTTATTCAAAGTGGTGATATACATCACGGTGTTACTCATCGTCCGTCACTGCGAGGAGCGTAAGCGGCGCGACGTAGCAACGCACAGTAGCGTTTCTCCGTCATTGCGAGGAGCGTAAGCGACGAAGCAATCCAGAAAGGTAGCCACTGAACAAAAAATGATCTTATTCAATAAATCCGAATTAGAAAGGCTCACATAAGTGTCACTTAAGTAACTGGATTGCTTCGCGCCCTTTTGCTCGCTCGCAATGACGGGCGATAAGTAATCGTACGGTAGCGTATTGAGTTTTTCTGTCATTGCGGGGAGTGTAGGGCGGCGCGACGCAGCAACGCACAGTAGCGTTCCCCCGTCATTGTGGGGAGTGTAGCGGCGGTGTGGCGTAGCAACGCACAGTGACGTATTGAGTCTTTCCGTCATTGCGAGGAGCGTAAGCGACGAAGCAATCCAGAAAAGTAACCACTGAACAAAAAAATGATCTTATTCAGTGAATCCGAATTAGAAAGGCTCACGTAAGTGACGGTCTCGTAACTGGATTGCTTCGCGTCCTGCGGCCGCTCGCAATGACGGACGATAAGTAATCGCATGATGTATAACACCACTTTAAATAGCTCTGATTTAGATTCAAGGTTTACAACCACTTCCACACTAAAAAAGGGAAAACTCGGGTACTAATCACTCTAGATAGTCGTGAATACTGTCAGGTATGGCCTTAGCACCGCTGCCATTATTTTCTTTGTATCTTTATCGGCACTTTTGGGAGTTGCAGGATACACTCGGTGAAAAAGTTGTCAGTAGAGGTGAGGTGTGACATGAAGTGGAGAAACGCTAAGGCGTTACAAGCGCGCGATGTGTTGGCGCTGTGGCCCAAACCCGGCGTTGACGACGATAAATATTCCCGGGGAGTGGTTGGTATCGATAGCGGTTCCGAGCGTTTTCCGGGTGCGGCAGTATTAAATGTGTTGGGAGCGCTTTGGTCGGGAGCCGGATTCATCCGCTACGTTGGCACGCCTGCCGCCAAACCGGCACTGCTGCTGCAAGCTCCGTCTATCACTTATGGCGGGGGGCGAGTGCAGGCTTGGTGTCTTGGTTCTGGTTGGGACGAAGCGGAAGACAACGTCGCTCGGCTCCAGATGAGGCTGAAAGACGGCGTGCCTTGTGTGCTAGATGCTGCGGCTTTACTGCTACTGCGCGACGGAGCGTTCGGCAAATTGCCGGACGGCTCACTGTTGACACCGCACGTTGGTGAATTGGCGCGATTGTTAGCAGTGAAACCGGAGCAGGTCAAAGAGCATCCGGCGGAGTATGCGTTACAGGCCGCCAAAGCTACCGGTGCCACAGTGCTGTTGAAAGGTGCGTTGCAGTATGCGGCGGCTCCCGATGGTGCGGTGTTGCGTGCGTTGCGTGGTCCAGCCTGGACAGCCCAAGCAGGCTCTGGAGATGTGCTGGCTGGAATCTGTGCCACATTATTGGCGGCAGGTATCGAAGCGTTGCTAGCCGGAGCCTTAGCGGCATCTATTCAAGCCATGATGGCGCTGGAACATCCCGGCCCGATACCGCCGGACGCGCTACTGCGTTATTTACCTGAGACGATTACCGCGTCATAACAAACTATCCGCGAACGGTTTTTCAGTTTCACTTAAGGCGATAGTTATCTGCGAAAAAGGCGACGGCGGTTCCCTCGGTTAGACTTGTCAACTGTGAGTCCGGAGATCAGCCTACGGTTCGCCGTCCCTGATGATGCGGCGTTGCTGCTCAATATCATCCGGCAGGCGTTCCAAGCGCGGATGCCCATAGACCCACCTGCAGAAGCACTTTCAGACACCGAAATGCTTGTCAGCGCGCGGTTAAGCGCGCCGGGGTTTGGTGTGATCGCAACTGTTGATGGCCGAGATGTGGGTTGTCTACTGGTAAGTTTGCCAAGCCCTGAGGTAGCAATGTTGCACCGGGTGTCGGTATTGCCTGGCGCTAGACGGCTGGGCGTGGCAGCAGCGATGGTGCGCGATAGCGCGTATCTGCTTGCCGATCAAGGAGTGCGACAACTTCGGCTGCTAGCTCGTAGCGAACTGCCTTTGGTGCAACAGTGGTGGGCGCAGCATGGGTTCACCCCGCTAGCGGAAGCGCCGCTCGGCGTTATTATGAAAATTGATTTGCCACACCCCATTCGAGTACCGACGGCTAAAGCTATGCATCTGCTTGGGGTGCGGTTGGCCAGAGTTTTGCGACCCGGCGATCTGCTGCTGCTTTCCGGTGAACTGGGCGCTGGTAAAACCACTTTCACTCAAGGTTTGGGGCAGGGGTTGGGAGCACAGGGGCAAATTATTTCTCCCACTTTTGTGCTCTCGCGGTTGTATCGCAGCAGCGACGGCCCCGATCTGGTGCATGTGGATGCCTACCGGCTTAGCAATCCCGCTGAGTTCGACGATCTCGACTTGGAAGCTACCGCTGCTACCGCAGTGACTGTTGTGGAGTGGGGGATGGGGTTTGCTGAACAACTCAACTCATCTTGGCTTGATGTTCAGATTCAGATGCCAATCGATATCGCCGACCAAACTCGCACCGTCTATCTTGTGGGCGTTGGGGAGCGTTGGCAGGGGTTTGATTTGGAAGAACAGTTATTTCAGGAGTGGGGTAATGGTTAATCGGATATTGTTGGCGGAACGTCGTGTGCAATCTTTTGAGGTTCTTTCCGATGTTACGCAACTAGCTCATTTGCAAGACGTATCGCAAGAACCTGCTCATATTTTGAGTTCCGACCAACGCTACAACGGTAATCAGCGTTCTTTTTCCGACGCTTGGGTGTTGGGAATTGATACTTCTACCGTAGTCAATACCGGATTGGCGCGTAACGGGCAACTGTTAGTGTCGCGGCATGTCGGCGATTCTATGAATCATGTTGAGTTGTTGGCTAAGAGCGTCACTGCGGTGCTTGCGGACTGTGAGGTACGTTACGCAGCGCTAAGCGCTATCGGCGTTGGAGTGGGTCCGGGGCCGTTCACCGGGTTACGGGTTGGTATCGCTGCTGCTGAAACATTGGGATTCGCGCTCGGTATTCCGGTGATCGGCGTTTGTTCGCTTGACGTATTGGCTGCCCAGTATGCAGATTTTGGTGCCGAGAGTGCTTTCGTGGTTACCGTTGATGCGCGTCGCAAAGAGCTGTATTGGGCGGAGTACGACATGTTCGGGCGACGAGTCGGCGACCCACAAGTTGGCGCTCCCGATACTCTCCCCGATCTTCCGGTGTTGGGGCCGGGGGTGGCGCTGTATCCCGAACTGCTGGGTTCGCGGGCGCTCTTTGGTGCTCCCAGCGATTTAGATGCTGGGTTCTTGGCCGCCCGACTAGCCATTTTGCCGCATTTGAACCTCACTCCGCTATATCTCAGGGAACCAGATGCCGCTTTGCCGAATCGCCGTAAATCGGTGCTCGCGAATACGTTGCGAGCGAGTAAATCGGATGTGGCGCATCAAGAGGTGGTTGAGTGATGTTGGGTGGGTTAGTTGATGTTTCTCTGACGTGCGCTAGCACTGCGCAGTTGCCGGAGTTGTTGACTATTGAGCGGGCAGCTTTTGACACGACGACGCAGTGGAGCGCGCAGCTATGGCGCGAAGAGTTGGCGGCCGGTGGGCTAGTGCTGTTGGCTAACGCGCCGGACGGTACTCCGGCTGCTGTCGCAGCGTTTCGGGTGAGCGGCAATACTGCGGAAGTGTTTCGAGTGGCGACATTGCCCGCTCGGCGGCGCGCCGGGCACGCCACTCGCTGCTTGCGGGCTGGAATCGATTGGGCGCGAAGTTTCGGGGTGCACGAGGTGCTGTTAGAGGTGGCTGCCGATAATATCGCCGCCAGCACGCTGTATGAGCAGCTTGGATTCGCTACATTCAACAGGCGAGTCGGTTACTACCAGGGGAAAGATGCGCTACTGATGCGTTTGGAGCTAGCAGAAGAGCAGGAACAGTTATGACGAACCCCCCTTTGGTGCTCGGTATCGAGTCGAGTTGTGACGAGACGGGTGTTGCTATTGTTCGAGGAACTGAACTGCTGTCCAATGAGGTGGCTTCGTCGGTGGAAGCGCACGCCCGATTCGGCGGAGTGGTTCCAGAGGTAGCGTCGCGGGCGCATCTGGAAGCGCTAGTACCTACGCTAACGCGCGCAGTGGCAACTGCTGGGGTGGCGCTTACTGACATTGATGCGGTGGCGGTGACTGCCGGCCCAGGGTTGATGGGGGCTTTAGTGGTTGGCGTGTCTGCGGCTAAAATGCTCGCTGCTACGCTTGGCAAGCCGTTGTATGGAGTGAATCATTTAGTGGGTCATGTTGCTGTTGACATACTGGAACACGGCTCATTACCATCGCCATCGTTGGCGCTGCTGGTGAGCGGCGGGCATACCTCATTGCTGTTGGTACATGACATCACTGCTCGTATCGTCACGCTAGGTTCTACCATTGACGATGCCGCCGGTGAAGCTTATGACAAGGTAGCGCGAGTGTTAGGTTTGCCGTATCCCGGCGGGCCGGTGATTGATGCGCTAGCGCAAGATGCTAATCCGACCGCTATTCATTTTCCGCGAGGTCTCACTGCCCGCCATGATCTGGAACAGCATCGTTTTGATTTCTCATTTTCTGGATTGAAGACGGCGGTGGCTAGGTGGGTGGAGCTGGAACAACGCGCCGGACGAGACATTCCAGTGGCGGATGTTTGCGCGTCGTTTCAAGAGGCGGTCGCCGATGTGCTTACTGCTAAAACTGTTGCCGCTGCCACTGAATATGAAGTCGCCGATGTGGTGTTGGGCGGTGGTGTGGCCGCCAACTCCCGGTTGCGCGCACTACTAGCGGAACGTTGCGCTGTTGCCGGGTTGCGGTTGCGTTACCCCAGCCCGGAGCTTTGTACCGATAATGGTGCGATGATCGCAGTGCTTGGTGCGGCGATGTTGGCTGCGGGGTTAGCTCCGTCCGCTATTACGCTGGGAGCTGATACTGCACTGCCAGCGGAGATTCCATTGGTGGCATAGGCGTTGTTGCGGCGATAGTGATGTTGGAATGGTATAAATGGGTGTCTGGTGGCGGGCAGCAAAGCCAGCCGCCCCACTTGAATATCGCTTTAGTGGTTTAGAGAATGAGTGTGTTATGACATCTGAGGTTCCCAAAAGGGCGGCACTTGGTGAGAGCGACAGCGAATTAGATGGTGTGCGAGCGAGCCGTGGTGAGTTGCAAGACGTGGTTGGGGTGCGTGGTGGGGTTGTTGCGGGTGGTGGGTTGCGAGACGGTGTTGGGGTGTGTAGTGAGGTTGTTGCGGATGTGACGACCCCGTTCAGCAGCGAATCAAAGTTAACTCCAACGGCGCAGTCAAACTCTAAATCTATTAACCGGATACGGGTTCCGTTGTCGGTTCGCATCGCGTTACTGGTAGTGCTGTTGATAACGCTGCTCGGAACCGTCGGTATCGGATTTTTACACTTCAAATACGATGGCAAAGTGGCACCGAATACCACGCTAGCTGGCCACGCTGTTGGCGGGATGACCTACGGCGAACTGATGGTATATCTACAAGGCATCAACTCCGAACTGATGTTTGACATTACGGCGGATGGTGTTACTCAGCGGGTAAGTGGGGCGAATATCGGCGTTAGCGTGGATGTCGCCGCCACTGCCGAACTGCTGCTAAGTGATTGGAGTTCTGGGCTATGGCCGTCCGTTAACCCGCTGGTTCGCAAAGAGCGGCTTATCATCGGCAGTTACAACTTGCCGCAGTTACAGGCATACCTTGATGAAACGTTTGATGGCGTTCCGGCCAGCAACCCTACGTTCGTATTCAATCCAGAAAGCAACACTTGGGCACTGAGCGCCGGCCAATCGGGAAATGGCGTAAGCGCGCTAGCGCTTTTTCCAGCTATTCAGAAAGCCGTTGCGGAAGGCGGGGCGCGTGAACTCACCGCACAGCGTGGGTTGGTCGATCCGTTCGTCACCGATGCGGCGGCTACTGCAGTGGCGCAGCGACTTGCCAGCATCGCCGCTAATCCGCCGACGATCAGCTATCAGGGCGCGCCGCTTTACACCGTAACGCCGAGCGATGTAAACGCTTGGATGGTGCTCACCCCTAACGTGTTTGACCACACGTTCGAGTTGTCGTTCAACGCGGATGCTATTTCGGCGGACATTACCGGCGCGCTCGCTCCGGCGTTGCTCATTCCAGGACGCGACGAGTTCCGGCTACAGCGCGCTGCCGGGGAAGAAGAAGTGGTGTTGCAGAGCGGAGCGGACGGGCTACGTCCGGCTTCGCCTAGTGAGTTAGCCGCCACGTTAGCCGCCGCACTCATCGCTGGAACTGGCGATGTCATTGAGCCACAGTGGGGAGATGCCCCGTTTACTATCAAACATATGACGGTGAGTTCGTATCATCTAGGACGCTGGGTAGACATCAATTTGAGTGCTCAAACGCTGTTGCTATTCGATGGGGATACTCCGGTTGCTTTTTACCGTATCTCGTCCGGCAAAGAAGACAGCCCCACACCTTCCGGTAGCTACTACGTGAGCGACAAAAGCGAGGCGGCTACTATTTCTGGGCCGACTTGGCACTACAACGATGTCACTTGGATTGCTTGGAATCGACTGTATGGCATTGTAGGCGCGTCTTGGCGAAGCGAGTTTGGTTTACCGGTAAGCGAGGGGTTGATTGAGGTTACCCCAGAAGCCGCCGCGAACATATCCGCCTGGTTAACGCTCGGAGACCCGATAGAGGTGCATAACTAGATGGTTATCGCTAAACGTGCAAGTGTTCCGTACCCGAAGCGGAAAGTGCGCCGGGTGCTGGTGTGCTGTGGGCTGCTTGTTGTGGCAGTGGTAGCGGCTACTGGGGTGGGGTATCGCATTCGTGATAAAGATAAAGCCGTTGGGGTGAATATCGTGGCAATACCGTACGCCAATGAAATGGCAAACAAGCTGAACGCCATTGTGGCGCACAGTCCGACTATCGTTTTTCAAGGAGAACCGGTTTATACCATCACCGCACAGGATATAGCGGATTGGCACTCATCCGCCCCGGATGGATTGAATAGCACTTATCGCATCAGCTTTGACGAAACTTTGATCGTTACCGCGTTGCGAACCACCTTGATGAAAGTATTCAACGTCGCTGCCCAACCCGAAGTGCAGTTATCTAGCGCAAATGGTGAGCGGGTGTTGGGAATCGCCGGGGTGATGGGTAGATCGCTGCGAGATGAGGTGGCCGCTGCCACTACTATCGCCGAAGCGCTCACTGCCGCAGCTAGTGGTACGGTGTCCGAAATCGAACTCGATTGGGTTGCAACGCCGTATCAAGTGAAAGTTGCAAACATCGGGCCGATACATCCCGCAGAGCATTGGGCGGACGTGAACCTCACTACGCAAACCCTTACCATGTTCGACGGAAGTCAACCGGTGAAAACCATCTGGATAAGTTCTGGTAAGCCGGAAACTCCCACGCCACAGGGGCATCATCCGGTAGCGCCCGGCCAGAAAAGTTTGGATGCCAATCTGTCGGGCAGCGATTTTTACTACGAACACGTCACTTGGATAGGCTGGAACAACATGTATGGGGTGCACTCCGCGTACTGGCACACTAACTTCGGTATCCCGCAGTCGCACGGGTGCATCAATGTAAGCCCCGATCAAATCATGGATGTGTATAACTGGCTTGCTGTCGGCGATTATATCGAAGTCCATGAATGAAACTGCTTGTTGCATGAATGCGGATCACGTTTGGATTCCGGCGGACGGCGCGAATGCGATAACGCAAGCTAGCGAGTATGCTGATGCGTCGTCACTGAGCGCTGCGGAAGCACTGCGGGCGCAGTTCAATCCGGCGGTGGCGGCGTGGGCAGTTACCCAACTTAAGTTGAGACGTAAAGCGGTGAGTAAGTTGGGGGCGCGTGCCGCCAATATGTACTTCACTACACCGGGGTTGGAGCAGTTGACGCGAGCGAGCGTAGCCGATTGGCGCGCGGCCAGAGTGCGCGGTCTCGGGGTGTCTGGAGTGATAGACCTCAGCGCGGGGTTAGGAGCTGATGCGCTAGCTTTTGGTCTGGCGGGGTTGAAAGTGCTGGCGGTGGAACGCGACTTTGAGACAGCGGCTTATCTTACGCACAATCTAGCGAACGTTGCTGCGGAAATTGTGGTGGGTGATGCGCTGCAGTTGGCGGAAAGAATCATCATCGAACATCCTGATTATGCGGTGTATCTCGACCCGGCGCGTCGCACTGGTGCCGGGCGTAGTTGGCGGCTGAGCGATCTTAGCCCGTCGTGGGAGTTCGTTACTTGGCTGCTCAATTTGGCACGGATGGTTGTTGTCAAGCTAGGCCCAGGGTTCCCGCTGGAAACAGTTCCGCGCAGTGTGGAAGCGTGCTGGGTGAGCGATCACGGCGATCTGCTGGAGTTGTCGCTTTGGCCAGGGAAAGGTCGCCGAGTGGTGCGTTTGGGGCGCACAGCCGTTAAACGTGTTGTTGGTTTGGGTTCGGATGTTGTTGGTTTGGATGCTGGTGTTGTTGGGGTTCCGGGGGTTGTTGAGGTTCCGGGGGTAGGTTGTGTTGTTGATTTGAATGCGGGTGTTGCTGAGGTGGGTGCGATAGGTGATGAGGTTCCGATTGTCGAACGCACTATCGAACTGTATGCGCAGCACTCGTTACCAGAACTGGTACCCGCCGCACCGCGCGCTTACATCATTGAACCCGACCCGGCGGTGATTCGTTCCGGTCTCACTCCACTGCTGGGGGAAAACTTGGCGCCGTTGCATCCCGGTATCGCATATTTCAGCGCTGATCAACCGCTTGATACGTCGTTGGCTACGTCGTTTGAAGTGTTGCAGGTGTTGGCGTACCGAGAAGCCGATCTTAAATCGTGGGTACGTAAACAGCGTATTGGGGTGCTAGAAATCAAATGTCGCGGACTCCAACTAGACCCCGCTAAGCTGCGGCGTAAACTCCGGCTTTCAGGTGAGAACCAAGCCACCATTATCATCTCGCCAACAGTTATCGGCACCAAAGTTTTTATCGTGCGTCGTTGCCACAACTTTAGAGTCGCAACGTAACCTAAGTGACGAAAGTCTGGCACTCGGCTTGCTTGAGTGCTAATGAAAGTGTACGTTAGCTCTTAGCACTCTGGCATCGCGTGTGCTAACAATCAGCTTGCCGGGTTTCCCGGCTTGAGTGAACAGAACAAGAAGAGAAGAGAGGGTAATCGTGGCAGTCACGATCAAGCCGCTTGAGGATCGCATCCTCGTTCAGCCGTTAGAGGCCGAAACCACCACCGCTTCCGGTCTGGTGATTCCCGACACCGCCAAGGAGAAGCCGCAAGAAGGCAAAGTACTCGCAGTTGGCTCCGGCGCTTTCGATTCCGAAGGCAAGCGCAAGCCGATGGACATCTCAGTTGGCGACACTGTCGTCTATAGCAAGTACGGCGGCACCGAGTTGAAGTATGCCGGTGAGGTGTACCTGTTGTTGAACGCGCGCGACGTGCTCGCTATCATCGAGAAGTGAGTATTTGATGGCTAAACAACTTTCTTTCGATGAGGAGGCCAGGCGCGCGCTAGAGCGTGGCGTAGACATTCTCGCAAATACTGTAAAAGTCACCCTTGGCCCTAAGGGTCGTTACGTCGTGCTAGATAAGAAGTGGGGCGCGCCGACGATCACTAACGATGGTGTCACCGTCGCTAAAGAGATCGAACTTGACGACCCGTATGAGAATCTGGGTGCGCAACTAGCTAAAGAGGTGGCCACTAAGACTAACGATGTGGCCGGTGACGGTACCACCACTGCGACGGTGTTGGCGCAAGCGTTGGTACACGAAGGGTTGCGTGCTGTCGCCGCTGGGGCTAACCCGGTGGGGTTGAAGCGCGGCATCGATAAAGCCGTGGATGCAGTTGTTGCGGAACTGAACCGGGTAGCTAAGCCGGTGGATACGGCTAAGGACATGGCATCCGTTGCCACCATCAGTTCGCGTGACGAGGAGATCGGTGCAATCATCGCCGAAGCTTTCGAGAAAGTGGGCAAAGATGGCGTGATCACCGTGGAGGATTCCAACACTTTTGGTACCGAGTTGAACTTCACCGAAGGTATGCAGTTTGACAAGGGTTACATCAGCCCGCACTTCGTCACCGATGCGGAGCGCATGGAATCCGTGCTGGAAGACCCTTACATCCTGCTGGTGCAGGCCAAAGTGTCCAACATGGCGGAACTACTTCCGGCACTGGAGAAAGTTGTCAATGCTCACTCTACGTTGCTGGTGATAGCTGAGGATGTGGACGGCGAAGCACTCTCCACGCTGATTCTCAACAAACTGCGGGGCACGTTCACGTCGGTTGCGGTAAAGGCACCGGCGTTTGGTGATCGTCGTAAGGCCATGCTGGAGGATATTGCTATCCTTACCGGTGCCACTGTCGTGGCTCCCGAGGTGGGGTTGAAGCTCGACCAAGTGGGTTTGGAAGTGATGGGGCACGCCCGTCGAGTGGTGGTCACCAAGGATAACACCACTGTTGTAGAGGGGGCAGGCGAGGTTGATAAAGTCAAAGCTCGCGTTGCGCAACTCACCGCTGAGGCAGCTAAGACTGATTCCGATTGGGATCGTGAGAAGCTGCAAGAGCGTATCGCCAAGTTGGCCGGCGGAGTGTGTGTCATCAAAGTAGGTGCCGCCACTGAGGTGGAGTTAACTGAGAAAAAGCATCGCATTGAAGATGCGGTGTCTGCCACTCGGGCAGCTATTGAAGAGGGTATCGTCGCTGGTGGTGGCGCGGCGCTGGTTCATGCTGCCAAGGTGTTAGACGGTGCGCTTGGTTTGGAGGGCGATGAGTTGGCTGGGGCGAAGATTGTCGCCAAGGCCATTGTGGAGCCGGCGCGTTGGATTGCTGAAAACGGTGGCGAGCCGGGTTATGTGATCGTCGCTAAGATTACCGAGTTAGTCGCGGGTCATGGTTATAACGCCAAGACTGGCGAGTATGTTGATCTGATCGCTGCCGGTGTCATCGACCCGGTGAAAGTCACTCGTTCAGCGCTTGCCAACGCTGCGTCTATCGCATCCCTGTTGTTAACCACTGAAACTTTGGTGGTAAACCAGAAAGAAGAGCCAGAAACTCCGGCTGGGCACACTCACTAATTGCCGTAGCTGTTTAGTTGTAAAGACACCCAAAGGGGAACTCAAGCTAATAGGTTTGGGTTCCCCTTTGTCATAACAGTAAAGTTTGAACTTCGAGCGGTTAAATAGTCGACTTTATACATTCGCGCGCAGGTCTTCAACTGCATCATTGTTGTTGAGCGTTACTTCACTGTTGAGCGTTACTTCGTTCGGGATGCTTTGCGTCCTAGCTGGTCGCAAGCGGTGGTTACAGTAAGCTCATTAAAGCAACTGAACAGAATCTTCTTTTGCTCAAGTTATTATTTTTTCTGGATTGCTTCGCACGCTTGCGCTCCTCGCAATGACGGGGGAACTAAGGTAACGTAGCCATGGTTCGAAAAAGTTGGGTTCAGCTACAGATAGCCTGAGTTGCCTTTTATCTGGAGGTTTGTTGTGTCTGGTGATGTTCGCGCGGTGACTGTGGTGCGTTCTGAGGTGCAGGCTTTGCGAGCAGTTGCGGTGTTGGGCGTAGTTGTATTTCATGTGTGGCCTGGTGTGGGAATGTTTTCTGGTGGATTTTTGGGCGTTGATATATTCTTTGTGATTTCGGGGTTCTTGATTACTTCGCATATTTTGCGTGAGATTGCGTCGAGCGGCAGATTGTCACTTGGCGGATTTTGGCTTAGGCGGATTCGTCGATTGCTGCCTGCCGCATTGAGTGTGTTGGCGGCCAGTTTGGTGATGGTGTGGTTATGGGTTCCTAAAGTGTTTTGGGTGGCAACACTGCGCCAGGTTGTGGCATCTGCATTGTATTTTCAGAATTGGGTGTTAGCGGCTGATTCTGTTGATTATTTTGCGGCGGATGAAACAGCAACTTTGGTGCAGCATTACTGGTCGTTATCTGTTGAAGAGCAGTTTTATATCATTTGGCCATTGTTGACGGTGCTGGTGGTGTGGTTGGTTGCGCGGATTACGCGAGACTTCGAGAGAGAGAGAGAGAGAGAGAGAGAGAGAGAGACGGGGGAGATGGTTCTTTAAAAGTGGTGGGTCGGGTGGTGTAAGGCGTGGAGTGGGGTCAACCTCAGGGGCTTTAGATAGATTTGGGGTTGTTCGGTGGTGGTTGTTCGGGGCGTTTGGTGTTTTAGTGCTGGTTAGTTTTGGTTATTCGGTTTGGTTTACGCGAGTTAGTGCGTTGGAAGCATATTTTGTGACACCTGCTAGGGCGTGGGAGTTTGGTGCCGGTGGTTTATTGGCGTTCGCTCCGCGGATTACCGCTATCGCGTGGTTGTCGGATAAATGGCGTGGCGTTATTCAGATATGTTTGTCGTGGTTTGGGCTTTGTCTTATTGGCGGGTCTTTCGTATTTTTCGATGCGAAGATGGCTTTGCCGGGGGTTTTGGCCGTCGTCCCTGTTTTTGGTGCGTTGTGTGTGATTTGGGCGGATCACTGCGTTAATCCGCTGAGCGCCACTTATTTGGGCGATTTCGCTCCAGTACAGTTTTTGGGAGATATTTCTTATAGTTTGTACCTGTGGCATTGGCCGGTGGTGGTGCTGTATCCGATTATTCGAGGTCATGCACCTGAGACTAAAGGTGGTTTAGCGATCCTCTTGTTGTGCGTTGCTATCGCTGCGTTGTCTAAGCGTTTTATTGAGGATCCGTTCCGGTTTAGACGGTTTTGGCTGAAGTTGAGTTGGCGACCGGTTGTGTTTGCCGTTACAGCAATGACACTTATTGTTACCGCAGCGCAGGTGTTGAGTTACGTTGGGGCTAAAGAAGCGCAGCGCCAAGCCGAACTCGCAGCTCGCTTAGCCGATGGCGCGTATCCTTGCTTCGGAGCCAACGCCCTCCTGCAACCCAACGGCACCTGCGACGACGACCCGTTGCTTAAAGATGACGTTTGGCCTGCAACGAATAAGGAAGATGATCGTATCGGACAACTGGGTTGTTGGCGTGACTCGAATTCCGAATCTTTACGTCCGTGTACTTACGGTGAACAATCCTTAAGTGCTCTTCGAGTTGCCATTGTCGGTGACTCTCACGCGCTATTTTTTTCTTCAGCAGTAATTCCAGAAACCGGCAATCTCGGATGGCAAGTAGACACTTTTATCGGCGGGAATTGTGTTTGGCAGGATCCTATGTATGAGGAGTTTCCCGCGTGTGCTGAGTTGATGGCGAATTTTGTTGCCAGTGATTATGACATGATAATCACAGTTAACATCACTGCCCGAGAATGGACGAAAGGTGAAGCTGCGGTGGCTGCATCGCAGGCGGCGTGGAGTGCGGCGGTGGCCAACGGCGCACAAGTGGTGGTGCTTACCGATAATCCTAAGATTCCCAAAGAAACAATGGATTACTTCAACAACAATCGGGATTCGTATCGTAACTTAGCAGAGATTACCTTTCCAGCTTCTAGTGTGTTGCTACCAAACTGGCAAATCGAAGCCGCAAAGGCAACGCCGGGAGTCACGTTGATTGACTTAACCGAGTTCTACTGCCCTAACGGTATCTGCCCGATTGCGATAGGTAATGTTTTGCTATATCGAGATACGAATCATCTAACGCGGACGTACTGGAAAACTCTCTGGCCATACGTATTAGCGCAGTTGCCAATCAAATGAGAGATATGTAGCTGCGTAGTTAGCTTTACATACGCAGCCGTAACAGGCTTACGATTCCTAGTAGGCGGCGTAACATCACAGAAACGCCGAAAGCACTTTCCAAAGGTACACCGTAATATGGGAATATCGGCTAGAGTGAGTGTGCAAGAAATAGCCCGGAGGTGTTTACTGTGTCGGCTGTCCGTCGCCCCATGTCCATTGTTGTTAGTGCGGTAATGGTTGCCTCACTGGTGTCATTCAGCACTCCAGAGGTCGCCCAAGCTGCTCCGATCAACACCAACAGTATTGCGGCAGTGTGGGATGCCTATAACAAACAGTATGTAGCCAATGCGTCAGTGGCTGCCAACTGGGTTGGCAATGAGGCTAACTGTGATGCCGGATCGGTGAGCCAAAAGTTCATTGACGCGCAGATTGCCATTATGAACTATTACCGCGGATTGGCGGGGCTACCGGGAGTTACCGAAAACAAAACGGCTAGTGCAGCGGCACAACAAACCGCTTTGCTAATGGACGCGAATGATAGTATTTCGCACTACCCGGCTACTAGCTGGCAATGCTATACCGCGGAAGCTGGCAAAGTGGCGGCGCAATCAAACTTAGCGGCAACTTACAACTACCTCGATTTGGCGGCTCTCGATATGGGGTTTTGGATGGATGATCTTGGGGGGAGTAATGCGCCAGTGGGGCATCGCCGTTGGATTCTTTACCCTAAACAACTTCAGGTGGGTATCGGCAACACGGACGGTGCAAACTTTCGTGCTGGCGTGATGATGCTCTGGGGAGTGTTCGGGATGCAAGGCGGCAGTCTTACTAAAGATGTTGGTTGGCCGTCTGCGGGCTATTTTCCGTATGAGAATCTGCCAACTGTTTCCAGGCGTTGGTCGTTTTCAAAAGCTGGAACTGACTTTACGAACCGGACCGTAACCGTAACTAAGAACGGCGAATCAGTTCCAGTCACAATAGAATCTAGCGAAGTTGGATACGGCGATAACGCCATTGTGTGGCTGATGCCAGCGCAAAATGCACCTACGGGCGGCAAAGTTGACGTTTATAATGTGACAATTTCTGGGGTGACCAGCTATGACGTTAAAGTTTTCAAAGCTTCCGACCCGTTAGCTATGACGATAACCGATATTTCTGTCACTCAACCTCAAGAACTGCGGGTTGGAGCGGTGGTTAACGTCACCGCTAACGGCAGTTGGCCGGCGGAAGCCATCGTCTCCTATCAGTGGTATCGGGGTTCCGCCGCGATTAACGGTGCAGTTGCGAACTCCTACAC
>JAIRZI010000023.1 GCA_031267295.1 Propionibacteriaceae bacterium
ACCCCCCCCCCCCCCCCCCCCCCCCCCCGCAAAACTTTTTTGGGGTGTTTTCCAATAAACTGATGTGATGATGTGAACCCTTGTTTCCGCATCACAACACTTACCACTTTCCTATTAAGGAAGATCGCTGAATAGTTATGAATATGCAGGGATAAAATACGTGAGGTTACTCATGGGTCCCGAACACTGAACGATTTAGGAGGGTGTGGGCAGCAGTTTAACGACGACTCGGCATCCAGCCGCGTCGCCTTAAGAGCAGCAACCACAGCACGATAGCGGCGACAATCACTGAAAAGAAAGTTGAGATGATAGTGCCCAAGTCGCCAACTAAAATACCCCACACAAACCACAGCGCTTGTGTGGCCACTTGCCACACCCAAGAAGCCGTTGAAACACCGGACACATCGGGGGCGCGAGTGAGTTCCCAGCCTTGCCGTCCCATCGATATGCATCCGGGCACCATCGCCATAATGCCGAACGCCCATGACGCAACGAAATAATCCAACCCCATCATCGTGGCACCAAGCAGCACACTGGGAGCGAACACTTTCAACACGTTAAGTTTGCGCGTGCGCACCAATACGATGAGAATGCCAACCGTGCAGACTAAACCCCACACATTAGGGATGGACATCGGCCCTTGCCGGAGCTTGATACCGTGGCTTAACCAACCGATGTAAGTGCCTAGGTTTATCACCCAGGTTGGCAACGCCAGCCCGGCAGTATCGCGAGTACGCAACAACAGCAGTAACTGTGGCAACGAAATGCCCATAATGGTGAACGCTGCCGCCCACCCCAACACATCGACAAACGTCACCGATCACCTCTATCTTTTCGCCACACCATCACATCACGGTGGATGACTTTGCGTTCGTAACCTTTACCAAGTTCGGCAAATAATTCGCTAGAACGTTGCCCTAGCATAGTTGGAAGTTCATTCGAGCTGAAACCGACAAGCCCAGTGGCGATCAACTCCCCCGATTCGCTGACAACATCCACTGGCTCACCGCTATGAATATTCGCAAGTACCACAATGCACCCGCCAACAGACGACTCTGTCCACAACTTCGCTAACCCATCACACTCCGCCCGATACGACGATTCATTCATCATCGTCTTTCCAGTCAGCGAAACTCTCCAATGCACCACGATGCACTTGTCGCCAGTCGGTATCTCTCCCCGCGTCTTCCATCAACTCATCGCGTGCCGCTTGGTATTCGGCATCGCGTGCTCGGCGACGTCTCACAGCGGGACGTTGCGTCAACAGTCGTTCATCTTCACCCCGACGTGTCAGTATCTCGGCACCACTATCCACTTGCGGCGCGAAATCGAACACCACCGGGTGTTGCCCAGCACCAATCGCCACCGCATCACCAGGCTTAGCTCCCAACCGCAACAGTTCATCTTCGACACCAAGCCGATTCAACCGATCAGCGAGATAGCCAACAGCTTCATTGTTTTCAAAATCGGTTTGTGCCACCCAACGATCGGGTTTATGTCCCTGCACTCGCCACACAAAGCCACCATCACCATCCCCCATTCGGCGCACTGTGAACTGATTGCCAGCATCCGCCGCTGTGGGACGAATGACGATACGCGCCACGGGTTGACTCGCCAATTCGGCACGCCGCGCCGCCACCAACTCAGCCAACGCAAACATCAACGCTTGCAGCCCCACCCCAGTTTTAGTTGAAACTTGAAATACTGGTAGACCGCTAGCCTTTATTTCTGCAACGACAAGTTCAGCAATCTCCGCCCCGTCTGGCACATCCACTTTATTAAGCGCCACCAAACGTGGGCGATCAGCCAAACCGCCATATGCTGCCAGTTCAGCCTCAATAACGGCTAAATCAGTAAGCGGATCGCGTCCTGGCTCATAGGTAGCGCAGTCGATAACATGAACAATTGCCCAGCATCGCTCAATATGACGTAGAAAATCATGTCCCAACCCGCGACCCTCTGACGCTCCCGCGATAAGCCCCGGCACATCGGCAATAGTGAAAGTAGTTTTACCGGCAACCACCACCCCCAAATTGGGAATTAACGTAGTGAATGGATAATCGGCAATCTTTGGTCTGGCGCGTGACACCGCAGCAATCAGACTCGACTTTCCAGCGCTGGGGAAACCCACCAACGCAACATCAGCCACCACTTTGAGTTCCAGAACAACATTACGAGATTCACCCTCCTCGCCCAGCAGCGCAAAACCCGGAGCTTTCCGAGTGCTGGAAGCCAACGCGGCATTGCCTAACCCACCTCCGCCGCCAGCAGCAACCACCACTTCGGCATCTGGAGTTGCCAAATCGGCTAACTGCTCATGCGTGTCGGCATCTGTCACTAACGTACCTTGCGGCACCCGTAACACTACGTCGCTACCAGTCGCACCATTCTTGAAATCACCCAACCCCGGTTGACCATTAGCAGCGCGCCGTCGAGATTGCCGATGATAATCAACCAAAGTAGTCACTGCGTCATCCACTTTGATGATCACCGAACCACCATTACCGCCGTTACCGCCGTTCGGTCCCCCCAGCGGTTTGAACTTCTCGCGGTGTATCGAAGCACAACCATGCCCACCGTTTCCCGCCGCAACCTGCAGCGTCACTTTGTCAATAAATGACGGTATCGCCATGACCTGCCTTTCCGTTGCGTGTCGTGCGCGCTGTGATTCTCGCTACAAAAACATACAAGGGCGACCCCATCCGCATTCGGATGGCTCGCCCTCGTCGTAAGTTCGTACGGTCTCGGGCTACACGCCCGGAGCAATATTCACAACCCTGCGTCCCCGTTTAGTGCCGAACTCCACCGCACCGGCCACCAGTGCAAAAAGTGTGTCATCGCCACCGCGCCCCACACCATCACCCGGATGAAAATGCGTGCCACGCTGCCGCAGAATGATCTCACCAGCATTGACCTGCTGACCGCCGAACCGCTTCACACCAAGACGTTGAGCGTTCGAGTCACGACCGTTGCGCGAGCTGGACGCGCCTTTCTTATGTGCCATTTCGTTACCTCCAGTGCCTTAAAACGCGCGCTTTAAGCGGTGATCTCGGTGATCTTGACGGCGGTGTAGCGCTGGCGATGCCCCTGACGCTTCCGATAACCGCTCTTATTTTTGAACTTTAGGATGCGAATCTTCGGGCCACGGGTAACACCGAGCACCTCAGCGGTTACTTCCGCTCCGGCAAGCACTTTCGCATCAGTGATCAACTCACCGCCATCCACCAACATGACAACCGGCAAAGCAACACTCGCCCCCACTTCCGGGTTTAGATCGTCAATATCAAGGACACTGCCGACCTCAACTTTGTGTTGGCGGCTGCCATTGCGCACAATCGCGTACACCTTAGATTCCCACTCTCTCGTTCTTCCAATTAGCGACCACTCAGCCAGCACCAAAATTTTCCGTTACATGGGCTGACGACCACCAGCTTGCGCATGTGGTAACACACGCAAGCGCCAGGGAGCTACTTTACGTCACTGCTCACCAGACAGGCAAACCGCACCACAATTATCCCCTTTAGGAACGTAAAAATCGCTTGCAGTTTGTACACGTAAACCAACATTGTGCGCTCAGCCATACCACCAATATGCGCGTTCACTTATGCTTTCCGTTGTGTTTTGTCCGCTCGCCACCATCAGCTAACGTTTGCGTGGCAACCGGCTCGTCATGGCGGATATAGCCTCGCCCACCACACTGCTCACAAAGTTCGGTGAATGCTTCGGCTAGCCCGATACCGATTCGCTTCCTAGTCAACTGCACCAACCCCAGACTGGTAACTTCGCTAACCTGATGCCGGGTGCGGTCTCGGCCCAAGCACTCCACCAGTCTGCGCAACAGCAGTTCACGATTACTGGGAAGCACCATGTCGATAAAGTCAACCACCACGATACCGCCGAGATCACGTAACCTGAGTTGCCGCACAATCTCTTCCGCCGCTTCCAGATTGTTACGAGTGACAGTTTCCTCCAGGTTGCCCCCAGAGCCGGTGAACCGTCCGGTGTTCACATCAATCACCGTCATCGCCTCGGTGCGGTCGATAATGAGGGAACCGCCCGATGGCAGAAATACTTTGCGTTCCAGCGCTTTAGAAATCTGTTCATCGACGCGATATTTCAAGAATGGGTCACCCGTAGTGCCAATGTTCCAACGCATTAAGCGATCTTGTAGATGCGGAGCCACATGGGCGACATACGCCGTCACTGAATCATATGCGTCTTCCGAACCGCCGTTACCGGCGATAACCAACTGTGAGAAATCCTCAGTGAACAGATCGCGCACGATACGCAACGTGAGGTCAGGTTCGGCATACAGCAGTTGTGGAGCTTGCCCTGTGGACACTTTGCGTTCGATCACTTCCCACTGCGCATGTAATCGCTCTACGTCATGCACCAATTCATCTTGCGAAGCACCCTCAGCGGCGGTACGGATAACCACGGAAGCCCCATCAGGCACCACTTCACCCAGAATGCGCTTCAATCGATTGCGCTCATTATCTGGCAGTTTCCGTGACACTCCCGAAAGATGCCCAGCCGGGGCATACACCACATAACGACCAGGTAACGAGATGTGGGCTGTGAGCCGCGCACCTTTCGCACCGATCGGATCTTTGGACACCTGCACCAGCACAGCTTGACCGGGATTGAAGATGTCCTCCATTTTGCGGTCGGCACCCTGTTCCCCGAAAAGCTCCCAATCTACTTCACCGGCATATAGCACCGCGTTACGTGCCCGTCCAATGTCAACGAACACCGCCTCCATACTGGGTAGCACATTCTGCACTTTGCCGAGATAGATGTTGCCGATAAGTGACGACGACGAATCCCGGTCGACATAATGTTCCACCAATATGCCATCTTCTAACACTGCGATCTGGTTGTAAACGTCATGCTGGCGAATAATCATCTTGCGATCCACCGATTCCCGGCGAGCTAAAAACTCCGCTTCGGTGAGAATGGGTGCCCGACGACCAGACGCACGTCCCTCTTTGCGACGTTGGCGTTTCGCTTCCAAACGGGTGGAACCTTCAATTCCCAACACTTCGTCTATGGCTAGCCCCGATGATTTAGGACGCGGCTCACGCACCTTGACAACCACCTCGTTCGGATCGTCTTCCGCCCCGCCGAGATCTTCACCACGCCGTCTCCGACGCCGTCTCCGACGCCGTGAGCCGCCCTCTTCATCCGGCTCCATATTCTCAGTGTTCGCTGAATCGCTCTCACCAGAGCCATCTGAATCAGTTATCAAACTAGTAGTTGTTGATTCAGCAACGCCATCGGTAACGTTTTTGCGATGTCGCCGTCCGCCCCGGCGACGTCTGCGTCTGCTTGGACCTAGTTCGTCATCGTCACCATCTGCTATGACGTTATCTGCTGGCGAATCGGCGATAGCGTGTACCAGGTCGCTAAGCACGGCTTCACGTTCAGTACTATCCAACTTATGGACGCGCCGAGAACGACCGGGCTTCACCTCCGCCAGCACCGTGGCGAAGCCACGCTCCGCTGCTGATTCAACTGGATTGTCGCTCCGGTCAACTTCAACAGAAGTGTCCGTAGCGCTAATCCTTCTGCGCGTATGGGTGTGTTTTGGTTTGCTGATGGCAGTTCTTTCTGAAACTGCCCCTACGGTGTCTGTAGACGTTCCCGCCGTTTCCGATGTAAGAGTAACCGCTGTAGCGGTTCGCCGAGATCGGCTACGAGTCGGTTTTTCGGCAACAGCCGGAGTTAATGCAGCGGCTCCTTGTGGCGACGGCGTATTCTCAGTGGAAGTTTCCACTGGGGACATCGCACCCGTAGCAGATACGGTAGCAGGTTCATTTTTCCCAGAACGGGAACGGACGGAACGCTTAACGCGCTGTCCCATTGTTTCGTCAACAAAAGAGTTGTCGGGTTCTGGTGTGTTGGTGTTATCGAGCATATGCTCTCCTAGTTCGCAAAATATACGAACAGTACGTCGCAGCGAACTGCGAAAAGCCAATGTTTCCGCTTAAATCACCCACCCCCGCGGTCAGAATCCGTCGCGGTAAGGCCAGCGCTTTAGCGCAGTTTCAAAGTTCTAGATAAAGCTTTGAAAACTCCTAGTCAGTGTAGCACACTGGCATTTAGAACTCGGGTCGCCGGTTTCAATTTGGAAGTGCAACGGTGGTGTGTTGGTTTGATTGTAGTTGTTGTTGGAATGTTTCGGTGGGTGTTGCCC
>JAIRZI010000044.1 GCA_031267295.1 Propionibacteriaceae bacterium
ATATATCCCGTGCCCCGGCGCACATAACTTGCCCATTTTGGGAATTTGGTAGCCAACGCGGCGCATATTTCGGGTATCGAGCCGTCACCGACGATCAATCCCGCCGGTGCTGTCTCGGATGGCGAGTCGCTTGTAGTAGCGGCTGGCTCTTGCAACAGCCAGAGCGGATCGATGTCCGCCTCTGGGAATCGCCGGATTATCGGTGCGAAGTAATCATCCAAATACTCCGTAGCGTTCGATCCGTCCGAAAACAGCGCCACTGTGAACCGGTTGCCCCGCACGCAAGCCGACGCAACAAAGGCATCCCACATCGCATCTAGGCCATCATGGGGCGGCCCCCCGACAAGGTAGATCGTCACGTAGCCAACTCTACCGGCGAATTCGCTCTAGATAGTTAGTCATCGATAAACTTTGCTGCAAAGAAACTCACCACAGACACGATAACCGTTGCCAATGCAACGCCGATCATGCCATTGGGTGTCCATGAAAAGTCAAGATGCCAAGCAAGCCCAAACTCTTGGCATACCCAACCAGTGAGTACCAGCATCGCCGCATTGATGACAAACAGGAACATCCCAAATGTGAGTAGCACTATGCATCCGGTGAGTACCTTGAATAGCGGGCGTACCACTGCGTTCAGCGCACCGAACACGGCTCCGACGATGAGCATAGTAATGACTCCTTTAAGCGACCAAGGGTCGCTCAGCCATAACTGTGGCAGAATTGCCGTCGCAACTGTGATGGAAACTGCGTTAATAATCACTCTTTTCAACATTGCCACTAGCCTGCCACAAGGTTAGTGCGTTACGCTTATGACTCCACCGACAACGGAGGTTCGCATGAATATTCATGGCAGGCATTTCTTAAAAGAACTCGACTTCACGGCGAGCGAATGGCAATATCTAATTGAACTGGCGCGCGAACTGAAACGCGAACGTGCCGCTGGGGCGGAGCGGCAGCGGTTGGTTGGTAAATCTATCGCGCTGGTGTTCGAGAAAACCTCCACTCGTACCCGATGTGCTTTTGAGGTGAGCGCGCATGAGCAGGGCGCACACACCACATACCTCGATCCACTTAGTTCACAACTTGGCCATAAAGAATCGCTAGCTGACACGGCACGGGTATTAGGGCGAATGTTCCACGGTATCGGATACCGCGGCTTCGGCCAAGACCGCATCGAGACGCTAGCCGCACATGCCGGTGTTCCAGTGTGGAATGGTTTGACGGACGAATGGCACCCCACCCAGATGTTAGCTGATCAGTTAACAATGCTGGAACACGCTCCTGGCAAGGAACTGCGTGACGTTAAATTGGCATATGTTGGTGATGCTCGCAGTAACATTGGTAACTCGGTACTTATCTCGGGGGCACTGATGGGGATGGACATGCGTATCATCGCACCTGCGCAACTGCAACCAACTGCCGAAGTGCAAGCTACGGCCAAGCGTCTCAGCGCCAACAGCTCCGCCAAGATAGAGGTCACTGACGAGTTATCCGCAGTGGATGGGGCGGACTTCATTTACACCGACGTATGGGTGTCGATGGGTGAAGCAAAAGAGCTGTGGCATGAACGACTGGAACTGCTTCGTCCGTATCAGGTCAACGCAACACTGCTGCGCCGTAGTGGCAATCCTGCTGTGAAAGTACTGCACTGTTTACCCTCCTACCACGATCTTGACACCGAGATCGGCAGGCAATTACGGGACATGACCGGTGCCAGCGAGTTTGAGGTCACCAACGAAGTGTTTCAGCAACACGCCGCGATCATCTTCGACGAAGCAGAAAACCGGATGCATACCATCAAAGCGGTACTGGTGGCCACCTTAGGAGAATAAGACGCTATCCAGTTCCGCCACGCTATCGCAGATGAACTCAGGCATTGCAGATTCCAATTCAGAACGTGTTCCAGCACCCCAGGTGACGGCAATGGCAGCAGTGCCAGCAGCATGTGCCGCCTGCACATCCCATACGGCATCACCCACATACACGCAACGCTCCCGCGTGGTTCCTAGCTTCTCGAATGCACGCAGTAATGGGTCGGGTGCAGGTTTGTGACGTGCGGTGTCTTCCATCGTCACCACCACATCGACGAGTTCCACAAGCCCGACCAACTGTAGTGTTTCCAGCGTCATCGCTGAGCGTTTCGACGTGACCACACCCGGTCGCACTCCAGCTACGTTCAACTGCTGTATGAACTCCCGCACTCCGGGATAACCCACAATTTTTGTTACGTTAGCTGCGTTGTAGGCGCGGTACACCCGCTCCAGTTCGTCAGCTCGCTCTCGATCTTCTCGTTGAAAAGTTGTGGGTAACGTCTGCCCAATCCAGGAGCGTGCCTTAGTTGCAGTTAATTCGCGTCCGGAAACCGTACGGAAAGCATATTGGTAAGACTCGACTATCAAAGCGATGGAATCAGCGAGAGTGCCATCTAAATCGAATAACACTACTGGCCAGTTTCCGGAGCGGCTACGTTCTTTAGGTAGGTATTGATTCTGCGGTTTGATCGCAAGATCGCATGGTGGGGTGGTGTTAATTCGTGTTCTGGCTGCTTCGTTCACCAGGCAACCCTACCAGCGGGTAGTCTGGAGTGGTTATGAGCGCCGCCACTACTGAAGGATTGGGCAAACTACCAGCTCAACCGATACGCACCTTGCCGCCGCTGCCGATAATGCAGCATGGTATCGTGTTGTCGCCTCGCACCGGAGAACCACTTCGTCCCGTATTACTTGGCGTTGCTTGTGGTTTTTCCTATATGTCAGCTATTTTGGCTGCTGTCGGTTTTGCTTGGGCTTGGTGGCAGGCGATTCATATGGAGACATGGCTGAGCGCCACCCGGTTCATCAACTGGATGCAACCTCGTCCCGGCTCTGGGTTATCCCTACTGGCGGCGGTAATTTTGGCGCTCATCTGCGCCGCTACCGTAGCCGTGCCGTGGATAACTGCGTATACAGCGTGGGCGGGGTTCTCCGGAGCGCGCTATGCTGGGTTGCTGTCGGTTGGTGTTGCCTGTTTGACGCTACTGATGCGGCCAAATGCTTGGGTGGCTATCCCTCCGGCAATTATCGCCGCCATTGCCTACTTGTTGCCGCCGGTCAGTGGCTATTTTCACAGTTGGGAGATTGTGCGGGCTTCCCCGGACGCAGTGGCTAACGACCAAGGACGGCTACACTACGGACGTCTAGCTCGCTATCAGTGAGTCAACTGCGCTGTATCAAATCGCCAACCTGAGGGTTTGGAGCGGGCGACGGGAATCGAACCCGCGTGTTCAGCTTGGGAAGCTGACGCTCTGCCATTGAGCTACGCCCGCGCGGTGCAACATAGCCTACTGAATATTGCCGCCAGTTGTCGAACGGCGGGTATACGTCCGGCATTATGCGCCGCAAAATTATTGAAACCGGTTAAAAGATATATCGCAAAACATGCTTTATCCCGGATGATTCGCTACGATTGCACGCATGAGTATGGAATCGCATGAGTTGGCAAAGCTGCGCGCGTCCGACAATGACCGCTCCCGCATTGCCGACGTGCTAAACAACTCCTATGCAGATGGCCGACTCACCGCCGAAGAACACTCAGAGCGTCTCGATAAGGTTTGGGCAGCCAAAACTCTTGGAGAACTTGAACCGTTGATAGTTGATTTGGGGCGTCCCGAACTCGTCCAGCAGCAATCAGCGCAGCAACCTGGCCAAGCCTGGCAGTTTGCGCTACCGATGTTGACAGACCTTAGCGCCGCAACCGGTGAACGTTCTTGGGTGGTGATGTCAGAAAACAACCGCGAAGGTGAGTGGATGGTACAACCCAAGCACTCCGTGTTCGCGCTAATGGGTGGCGTTAAGTGGGATCTGCGCGAGGCCATCTTTACCTCAATGACTATCGAAATTAATATCGCAACTGTCATGGGTAGCGTAGAACTTTGGTTGCCCGCCGGGGTGGGATTTATCGATCAAACCACACATATTATGGGGGGAACCACCCAGAAAGGTATCACGCCGCCCGATCCGAGTGCCCCGACTGTCATCGTCAGGGGCTTCACCTGTATGGGTTCGTTGGAAGTGTACGGCTCAGGGCATCGCACATTCAAGCAACGAATAGGAATTGCGAAGTAATAACCTACCTGATAGCCACAGGCGAGCAGTTCTTTCTTGAACGCGAGAAACGAGTGGTCAATCGGGACTCCTGCAATCTCCTAGATTTCGGCATAGGTCAGCATGAATGACGATTCATCATCTTTTGTATATGTTTCCAAAGAGGGGGTATTTGCTCATTTCAGCCTGCTCTTTATTTCCCGTTTCACTTTGTCGAAATCACCGCTGTGCAGCACCGGGATCAGCGTAGCGATTTCCTCGTAAGGCAAATCCCACCATTTCCAATCTTTGAGCAATCCAATAAGTTCATCGTCAAAGCGTTTGCGGACAAATCGTGCAGGATTACCTACGACAATGCTGTAAGGTTCGATGTCGCTACCGGCCACACTTGACGCTCCGACAATCGCGCCGTCTCCGATGTGAACGCCGGGCAGGATTGTAGAATTCTGTCCAATCCACACATCATTTCCGATGACCGTATTGCCTTTGACGGGCAGCTCCGACATCTGCGGCGCGCTCTCGTCCCAGCCCATAATGTAAAATGGATAAGTTGAAACACAGCCCATCTTGTGGTTTGAGCCATTCATAATGAACTCCACGCCTGCGGCAATTTGACAGAACTTGCCGATTATCAGCTTGTCGCCGTAAAAGTCGTAGTGATGCGTGACATGGCTTTCAAAGTTGACATCGCCGAAATATGTGTAGTCGCCAACAATGATGTTCGGACGTGTTATGGTCGGCTTGATATGTGTCATCTGCTGTGCAGATGGCACAGGGTGCTTTTCAGCTGGGTTTGGTGTCATTTAGCGCTCACCTACCTTATTAATTTGAGTTGAGTCTCGCGCCCTTTTCTCACTTCGTTCAGATTACCGGGAAACATCTTATAAGCCGCCGTGCGCCGTTAAGGGTGAACATAACAAAATGCTCTTGTTTCTTGTCCTTTGTGGAGCACAGGGGACTCGAACCCCTGACTTCGACCTTGCAAAGGTCGCACTCTACCAACTGAGTTAGTGCCCCAAGGACGCGACTGGCGCGCCCGGAGGGATTTGAACCCCCAACCTTCTGGCGCTACATTCAACAGCCGTAATCATATCATTTTTGCATGAGTAGCTACTTCCCCATAAACCTATCTGACCTTCGCACGAAAGCGATACCCTCGACAACGCACAGTGCCACTTAACCTCATTATCAAACCGCCGGAGAGGACTGGGGCAGCATCGAAAGAATACTAGCCCACCTAAGAAACACACATCAGGGTGTCACAGGTAAATGGTGGTGAGCTTACACTGGATCGACGATAGACAGCACACATGTATTACGCAGACAGGGGATAAAAATGACCCGAAATGAACCCCAAAGTCACATCAGTAAACGACATTGAAAAGAGTATAATTAGCACATGCGGATATACACGGTAATCATCACACATAAAGCACAACACGCATTAAACCGACTACACACACCAGACATACCACGAATACTAGCAACAATCGACACACTGAAAACAAACCCAAGACCACCAGGCAGCCGCAAACTAGCCGGAATACCCGCAAACGAACCCAGCCAATGGCGCGTCAGAGTCGGAGACTACCGAATCCTATACACCATAAACGACAACACAATCACCATAACCATAATCCGCATAGCACCACGCAGCCGAGCATACAACGATTAAAGGAGAAACAAACATGATAATCACACCTATAACCAAAGCAAAAGCCAACCTAACCGGACTAATCAAAAAATCCGATACACAAGACATATACATCACGCAACGAGGTGAAGCAACCGCCGTAATAATCAGCGCCAGCAGATACGAAGAATTGCTAGAGCGCATGGACGACATGCAAGACTCACTAGACATCTACCACACCGACACAAGCGACACAATACCTTTCGAACAAGTACTAAAAGAAACAGGAATAACCCTATAACAAATACCACTTACAGTTAATTGCATAAAACCGTGCCAACGCCCTAAAAACTCGCACCAGGAGTTACCGACGTTGCCGGGTGACACGCAACCCGTCTAATCAACGTCTCAATGGCATAACAGACTGGAGCCTGAATGAAGTAATCGCAGTTGAGAAAGTCTTAAATCTCAAGCCGGGTATCCTTTTAGACGCTGCACAGGGCAAGGGTTTAATAGAAATCCTGTCTTATGACACCACGTTTGATATGATCCTGAACCGTCTGACCAGCTGCTAAACCCGCTGCATTTTTTCGGAATTAGTGGTTTTGGCGATGTTCAGTTCGTCAAGAATCCGCCCAACAACATATTCAGGCTTATTTGGCTTATCGGTGTAAAATGTCATGAGTTTCAATCCTGCTTGTTTTATAATTTCTCTGACCTTTATATCTCTGGCTCGTCGATTACTTTGCTGGTGGGAAGCATCATTTAGCTCGATGAGCAAGAGAAGATTATATTCTCTGTCAAACACACCAAAATCTATATTGCGATACAATTCGTTCTGATACCTAAACTCGCCGACTTTCTGCACAACTGTGGCAAGATTTACTTGCGGAACAACAATCAAGCCATGCTTGGCAAGCTCACGTAAAATCGCCAAAAAACTCTTCTCGTTTGGGGTGAGAAAAGGCTTACTCTTATACTGAACACTTTTGCTGCTCTCTTCAAGCACCTCTTTTGGCTGCGTCGGTTTTTTAGTTATCGCTTGAACCACAATTACGACAGCCAACGCCACTATTGCAAAAATCCACCAATCCATAAATTATCTCCTTGTGCTAATTATATCTCCCCCGTGCGAATAAATAAAGTTACCCGGTTTCAATTTGGAAGCGCAACACTTATCCTGTGGTGTGTCAAAGCATCACTGGAGGGGGTTGCGCTATGGGTCAAGTGTATGTTCATTTGGGTTTGGATGAGCGGATTGAGATTGAGAAGGGTTTGGAGCGTGGCGAGTCTGTGAGAAGGATCGCGTCTA
>JAIRZI010000073.1 GCA_031267295.1 Propionibacteriaceae bacterium
GTCTCCCCGTCACTGCGAAGAGCATAGGGCGGCACGACGCAACAACGCACAGTAACGTATCGAGTCTCTCCGTCATTGCGAGGAGCGCAAGCGACGAAGCAATCCAGAAAAGTAATTACTAAGCAAAAGAGGTTTTCGTTCAACAAACCCGAACTAGAAAGACTCACATAAACGACACCAAAATAACCGGACTGCTTCGCATCCTCACGGACACTCGCAATGACGGGTGGCAGGTGATGATTCTGGGAGTTTCCCGTCATTGCGAGGAGCGCAAGCGACGAAGCAATCCAGAAAAGAAGTGCGTAGTGCAAAAACCCAACGTGCATTTAACAAACACTTACTGCACTACCCGCACCTCTGATGGTCTGAAAACCCGAGAAAATCAGTGCTTCCCTAAGCAACGTGCCCGTTAAATGTTTGAGCGCACTTGTGCCCTAATTACCGTCTCTCGCTTAAAAGCGCCGCCACAACCCGTATCATCGATATATGCCGAACGAAGCGAAAACTTGGCAGAACATCACACTTACCGTTGCGATCATAACGGTGAGCGCGATTGTTGCTGTCCTTATTATCAATTTGCTCATTGGTCGGTTAGTAAACGCCTCCGTGAACCGCGCCAAGGAACGCTCAACGGAACGCACTGGACGCGCGGCAGTGGCTGACGACACCTCCCGGGCGGCTCATCGCATCAGAACTTTAGGGCAAGCGCTAAAACTGATCTCAACTTGGGCGATCATATTCATAGCTTTCTTTATGACGCTACATGAACTCGGTTTTAATACCGCACCGTTGCTCGCCTCCGCCGGTATTGGCGGTATCGCTATCGGCCTTGGTGCCCAGTCGCTCATCAAAGATATTTTCGGCGGGGTGTTCCTGATTTTGGAAGATCAGTTTGGAATCGGTGATTACGTAATTATCGGCGAACTAAAAGGAGTAGTGCAATCTATCGGTGTCCGAGTTACCCGTATTCAAGATAGTTCCGGTGCAGTGTGGTATGTGCGTAACGGTGAAATCTCTACTCTCGGCAATCAATCGCAAGGGTGGTCGAGCGCGTATGTGAAGTTACCTGTCGCGTTGACCGAAGACCCATTCAAGGTTATTCGAGTGTTGGAGTCGGTAACCGCAGAGTTGGAACACGACCCACAGTGGCATAACCAGATGTTAGAACCTCCCAGTGTGCAGGGCTTATCGGCGTTCGACTCCGCCGAGATGATATTCCAAGTGCAACTTAAATGCCCCGCGAACAAACAGTGGACGGTGGAACGCGAACTGCGAGCGCGTGCTCTTTTAGCTTTCCAACACGCTGGTATCAAAACGCCAATCCATCTCGTTAACACCCCAGGATTAGGCGTATTCGAGATACCGGAAGATAGTGCAACCACGAACAGTGAAAAACCCTAAATCACAACGCAAATTGGATAACAGCTACCCACAGTCTCTTCCAACGCAACGATGTCTGTAGTTCTTCGTACTGTGAGTTCACACACTGAAAAGCGTGGCAGCACACCTTTAAACAGCGCTACCAGTTACGCTTTTATCGGCGACTTATTAGCGTCTGGGAGCATTCGCCTATTAGATTGGCTGTTATGTCCGAGTTGAGTGCTACGCAGCAGCGCGCCCTCGCAGAACTACTCCAACTAACCCCGGTGATCAATGAACTAGGGACACTGTTCCGTAACGCTGGGCATCAGCTTTACTTGGTGGGCGGGTCAGTGCGTGATGCACTGCTGGGGCGGCTCGGTAACGATCTGGACTTCACCACGTCCGCACCGCCGGATAAGACGCAGGCGTTGTTGGAGAGCTACACGAACGCCGTATGGGATGTCGGTAAAAATTGGGGCACTATAGCCGCTAAAAAAACGACTTCAAATGGCAGCAGTTGGCTGATTGAAATCACCACATTTCGCGCCGATACTTACCACAAAGATTCTCGTAAACCCAGCGTCAAATACGGTGACAATATTGCAGACGACCTAGTGCGTCGCGATTTCACCAGCAACGCGATGGCGATCGACGTGTCTCACCCATCCGGAACGCCACAGTTGATAGACCCATACGACGGTTTAGAAGATTTAGCCGATCATCTGATTCGTACCCCAGCCGCCCCCGAATTGTCGTTCTCCGACGATCCGTTGCGCATCATGCGAGCGGCGCGTTTCGCGTCTCAACTCAAGTTTAAAGTTACGCCCGACGTACAAGCTGCCATGAAAGCGATGGCGGAACGCATTACTATAATTTCTGCGGAACGGGTGCAGGCAGAGTTAACGAAACTGCTACTAACCGATAGCCCGGCACGCGGCCTTGACCTACTCGTCAGCACTGGCGTTGCCGAATACGTGTTGCCGGAACTGCCCGCACTACAGTTAGAGCGCGATGAACACGCGATGCATAAGGACATCTACGCTCACTCTCTGGTGGTGCTACAGCAAGCAATCGAACTGGAGCACACCCGGCGACACTCTCCCGACATCATCACTCGTCTTGCGGCGCTGCTACATGACATCGGTAAACCCGCCACCAAACGCATCATTGGCGGCAAAGTGAGTTTCCTCTATCACGACATAGTCGGCGCAAAACTGGTGCGTAAACGTCTCAGGGCACTTAAATACCCCAATGAGATCGTGGATGCCGTGGCACAGCTAGTCGAACAACATCTTCGTTTTCACGGCTACGGCGAGCAAGAGTGGACTGATTCAGCGGTGCGGCGTTACGTACATGATGCTGGAAGCCAACTGGAACGCCTGCATATTTTAACCCGCGCTGACTGCACCACCCGCAACGCCGCAAAAGCCACCCGGTTGCGCCGCACTTACGACGAACTGGAGTTTCGGATAGACGAACTCAAGAAGCAGGAAGAATTGGACGCGATTCGCCCCGATTTAGATGGCTTGCAGATCATGGAACTACTTGGCATCGCTCCGGGGGCACTGGTGGGGGAAGCGTATCGTTTCCTGTTGGAACGTCGGATGGCTGCTGGCCCACTCGGCGCAGAACGTGCCCGCGAAGAACTGTTACGCTGGTGGGCTGATCGCTCCAAACTCTAAACTGCAAAGGCTATGTTTGTTGGCGCAGCTTAAAAATCCAGTTTCTGGGCGTACTAGATACCTACTGCGAAATCACGGCGTATCGCAGCAACCAAAACAATCCTATTCGCACTGCTCCCCGCGAAAATACTTGAACTCTCCGCTACCACAAAACCCGAATCTAGCGATTGAAGAAGCGGCAACTACCGCACACCACGTAACATTAAAGAGTGCGAATAGCAGCGTCACTAATCAATCGGACACTCCGCGACGGTGCTGGGCGCGTTTTGCTTGCGTTCGTTTTAGTGTTCGTTTCGATCGCCGGTACTCCGTCACAGCTTTCAGCAGTTGCAGACGAAGTAGCGCACATTGCAGTCACTACACTAACTCCCGAAGTGTTAACCGAGGGCATGTTGGCGAGTGTGGAAGGCACGGTTACTAACGACACCAGCCAACCTTTCAATGACGTTCGAGTGGCGCTCCAGATAGACCCGAACGCTATCAAAACCGCAGCCGATCTCGCCGCAGTGGTTTCCAAAGAACCTACTACACATAGTGACTTGACTCTGCTGGTCGATGTGCTTTCCACCGTGAACAGCGTACTTTCCCCTGGAGAATCAGCTACTTTCACCTTGGAAGTTGACCCGCTAGCTCATGGGCTTATACCGGGAGCGGTGTATGCCATCGATCTGCAGTTACAACAACGTATCCAAGGGGATTGGACATCGCTGGCGGCCACCCGAGTTTTACTAACTTATCTCGCCGGCCAAGGTGAATCGGTTGAGCACCCGACAGCAGTGTCGGTGGTGGCGCTGAACTCCCAACCGTCCCTTATCATTCCTGCGGAGGAGGGCAGCAACCCTTCTGTTGCGGTGTTCGCTAACGAGCATCTCGGCGCTGAACTGGAAACTCGCCTTAATGAATTACTGGATTACGCTGAACACTTCGACGCAAATGTGGTTATTGACCCGCTGCTGTACGACGAAGTTAGCGCACTGGCTGCCGGATACAGTGTGTCCGACTCCGACGCTACTGTGGTGGCAGGTAGTAAACAAGCCGTTGCCGCTAGTTGGCTCAACCGGTTGAATACATTGTTAACCACCGCTGGTGGCCGTTGCTATCGGGGATTGTCCGCTACACCAGAGTTGGCTGCGGTAGCGGATACCGCATATAGCACAGTGGTAGCGGCGGCCGCTAGCACTCTAAGAGAGGGACATCCACTAGCTGAATTGCCGTTGGCAGTATTAAGTATCACCGGACGTTTAGACGCTGTGACGTTGGCGTATCTTGCAGAAACTGAACCGAACGTTATAGTCAGCGACTCCGTTGCTACCAGTACCTTTTCTCGAATTGCCGAGCGTCCGGTACTGGTAGCCGCAGCTAATCTGGTGGCACGCGACGGCACCTCACCCAGCAGCGCAACTTTGCTAGTTCGCCGTACTCGACTGCACGCCGAACAGTACCTGGCGTGGCTGGCAGCATCACCGTTAGTCACAGTTGTCACGGATCAATCGCAAGTATTGGTTGAGACGGATATGCCAACTGACTTCGTCGCGGTGCCGCTTAACAGCTTGCAGCCGTCTGAAGCCCCCATCGTTTGGGTGCCTACCGCTGCGCCGCCGCTCCAAATCCCTGCCACGATGCTAGACCTTGTGCAAGCGGTAGACACTGACTTCACCTACTGGTCACATATCAGCCCTACCCCTGAACTGGTGCAGTTGGGCAGAAATACTGTGGTGTCGGCTGCCTGGTCGGCAAGTTGGGCAGGCGATTGGGCTAGCGCCGCTAACTGGTTACAGCAACGCGCCGAGTTGATACGTACTGCGCTTGCAGCCGGGAAAATCGCTTTGAAAATCACCCCCGAGTGGCACATAAGTGAAGATACCACCGCTATGCCGGTACAGCTCACCAACAACATGGGGGTAGCAGTACGGGTGCGAGTGTTGTTCAACACTGAGAATGAACAGCGGTTGTCTATTCCCGCGTCCGATTTTGTCGTAATTGCTCCTGGCGAAACTGAAACCATTCGGGTCGAACCTACGGTGTACGGTAGCGGCACACTCGCCGTCACTGCGCGCATCCAAGACGGTTTCGGCAATCTTGTGGGCGACCTGGCACGGTTCACGGTCAGTTCCAGCACTGCGAGCGCGCTGGCGTGGATCACCATAATTATGGCTGGGGCGGCTTTCCTGATAGCCACAGGTTTACGAGTACGTCACGTACGCAAGTATGGAAAACGTGCTGGACCCAACCACCGCAGCCTGGTAACACAGCTATCTGGCAAATTCGCTAGCAGTAAAGACCGCGAACTGCGCGGCGCGGCAACACAATCACCTGACTCACAGGCAGACTTGTCTTAAGGAAACACTGAGTGAACAACGTTTCTCTCAAGGTCAAGCCGTAGCCACTGCAGCAAGGAAGGTGGACAGATGGCGAAGAACGTCTTTGACGACCCCCAGTTGTCGCCGCAGTTACCGAGCGGTGAAGTGACTTTTGGGCAAGTTCTGGGGGCACGTTATCGTTTAGACGAACAGTTGCTCACAGTGGATGAAATCGGCTTGTGGCGCGGTTGGGATGAACAACTATCGCGGATCGTGCTGCTATACGTATTACCCCCAAATCATCCGCGCACTACGGCGGTGCTAAACGCCGCCCGCGTCGCGTCACAAGCAGTAGACGCCCGCTTTTTGCGCGTACTTGACGCTTTGGAGTACGGCCCTAGTGAGCCGGCATCTTTCGTGGTATGCGAATGTGTACCGGGTTATCACCTACAAGCTGTATTGACCGCCGGGCCAATCGGGTCGCTGGCGGCCACCTGGTTGACATCAGAAATCGCTAAAGCACTCCTGCCCTTGCACGCGGAACGTCTTTCACACGGCTTGCTGAACCCCGATTCAGTGGTTATTACTACTAACGGCAACATCAAAATTAGTGGTTTCCTGTTGGACTCGGTGCTCGGTGAAACTTCTGAAAAAGATACCGACACCACTTGGGAGGAGCGCGAGGCAGTTGATGTCAGCGCGTTAGGGCAACTGTTGTACGCTTCCCTCACCGGGCATTGGCCTATCGTGACATCCGCCGATTCCGATTTTGGACTTCCCGTGGTGTACCGCGACACGCATGGCATCCCGGCACCGTCCGAACTGCGTTCTGGGGTGCCGCAGATATTAGATGTCATCTGCACACAGATTCTCGCTCCAAAACCGGATAATCCGCAGTTGGATTCCGTACAGGACGTGGTAACCGCGCTAGCACAAGTATTAGGGGCAGCTGATGCCACCGAAGATCTCGCATATCGAGTGCGCGCATTAGCGGTGGTTGCCGAGCCGGCCACTACCCGACCAAGCAGCGCTACGGCGACAGATAACTCCAACTCAGTGAAGGTATTCGCTCCGCCGCCGGGTACTGACCCGAATCAAATTCTTGACGACTATGAGGACTCATCCGCCAAAATACCAATCGTGGGCGAAACTCCGACGCAAGTTTCTCCAGCCGCCAATCCGGACGTTGCCGCACATCTGACGGCTCCAACAGCAGACGCTGCGCCAGTTGCCCCGAAAGCAAACGTTCCATCGCCAGCCGGAGTATCGGCAGACGCTTCCTCCTCAAGTGGAGTAGCTGTCGTGCTCCAACGACCGCTACGTTTTCTATTGACCCAAATTGGCAAGGTACCGTTGTGGCAACTGGGTCTTGGAGTGCTGTTAATAATTTTGGTGCTATTTTTTGTTATTAAAAATCTATTCGGCGGTGACACTGCCGCCCCTCCTGGCGGAGTGGAAGTCAAGACTGACATCGCTGCCGTCAGCAGTTTTGATCCCACAGCCGACGGCGGCTCTGGCGACGAATGCGACGAAATGGTGGGGAATGCGATTGACGGCAACCCCACCACCCGTTGGGAATGCAACTACTACGATTCCGCTAAACCGACTATGAAACCTGGGTTTGGGTTGCTGCTTACCTTGCCGTCGGAACAGTTAGTCACTGCCATCGGGCTGCAAGTACCTAACGCTGGTGCCACGGTACAGATCATGGTGCCTAACGCCGACAAACTGGCAACTGATGGAGCCGCCCCGACGGATTCGGTGCAGTCCTGGCATGAAGTGGGTGGCGGACAGTTGGTGAACACCAGCGCTCGTTTCGTACTCACTGAACCGGTAAAAACTAAGTATGTGCTGATTTATGCAACCGAATTGGCCGATGTTGGCAATTGGCAGTACGAGTTTGTAGTAACCGAAACCACAGTTTACGTGCAGCAGTAACCCCCGGATTGCTTACCAGTCACCGTACACATTGCCCGGTAAGCTTAACCGTATGCACCTACTACTGATTAGGCATGGCGAATCCGAGAACAATGGCATCTACCGCACCACAAACGGCGACCTGTCTAAACTAGTGCCCGATCCCGATCTGACTACACTAGGCCGACGGCAAGCTGAAAAACTAGCGGCATTTTTTGCGGCAGGTAAGTTGCCCCGTCCCGATGTGCTGTACACCTCGTTGATGCGACGCGCCGTAGCCACTTCACTATCGATCTGCGAAACTCTTAAAATGAGTGCCATCGGACAACTAGACCTGCACGAAGTCGCAGTAGCCGACGATGGCCCGGTTGGTGCGCCGGCACCGTCAACCGGCCAACCGGCCAGCGTGCTCCGCACCATCAACCCCCGACTAATAGTTCCTGATGAGGCAACCGAAGATGGTTGGTATCGCGGATCATTTGAGACCCCAGCTACGGCTTGGGACCGCGCCCAACGGTTCACGTCTTGGCTACTTGATACCTATCATGGGCGCGATAACTGCGTGGCGCTCGTTGGCCATGGCTGGTTCCATCAGCTCATTCTGCGGGTACTGGTGCTGCACCCACCGCGCCCCGATGGCACGTTGCAGTCATGGTTCCGTATGTACAACACTGCCACTATCTCGCTGGTACTCCCGGGACATTTCGATCAAGAACTAGCCGATGTGCTCTGGATGAACCGTTTTGACCACCTGGAACCAGATGAACTGACGGTATGAGTAAGCGGCTACCCCGACATATCCCAGACATATCCCACTGAAATCATGCTGGGGTACATATTTGTTTAGCTTGCAAGTCATGTCACCTGTTGAAATAATTTTTCAACTCAGATGAGACGCTAATGGATAGGTAGTCGAGTGCTCTAACAAATGACACATAGAATTGGAAGTATGCAGATTCGCAACGTCATCATCATCGGTTCCGGCCCTGCTGGTTATACAGCAGCGATCTATAGCGCACGCGCCGGGTTGCAACCGCTGCTGTTTGAAGGCGCCTTGAACGCCGGTGGGATGTTGATGAATACCTCCGAAATTGAAAACTTCCCCGGCTTTCCTTCGGGCATCGGCGGACCCGATCTGATGGCGAAACTGCGAGAGCAAGCCGAAAGTTTCGGCACCGAGTTCATCACGGACGACGTGGAGCGCGTCGATCTTGTCAGTGAAGTGAAACGAGTTTGGAGCGCTACCGGCGAAGAGTACGAAGCATGGTCAGTGATTTTGGCTATGGGTTCTGCGTACCGCCAACTCAATATTCCTGCTGAAACTAGCTATGCCGGTAAGGGGGTCTCCTGGTGTGCAACTTGTGACGGTTTCTTTTATCGCGGTAAAGAGATCGCAGTGATCGGCGGAGGAGACACCGCCCTTGAAGAGGCCATGTTTCTCACTCGTTTTGCCGACAAAGTGACGCTCATCCACCGTCGAGACGAGTTTCGCGCATCACACATTATGATTGAGCGACTGCGCGCTAACTCGAAAATCGTACCTATTATGAACAGCGAAGTTGTCGATATGTCTGGTAACACTAAGCTCGCCGGACTCACCTTACGCGACACCGTCACTGGTGCCCTCACCGAACTGAGCGTCTCCGGGTTGTTTGAAGCTATCGGACACACCCCACGCTCAGAGTTGGTAGCCGGGCAGATTGAGTTGACAGCCGACGGTTACGTCAAAGTGAGCGCACCAAGCACCGCAACTAACTTGCCTGGGGTGTTCGCCGCCGGTGACCTAACCGACCCAACATACCGCCAAGCTATCAGCGCCGCCGGTACGGGTTGCCGAGCCGCAATCGATACCGAACGCTACCTGGTAGTCACCGCCGCGAACTAGTGAACAGTTAGCTGGCGCGCAACTAACTGCTAGCAATGTAGCGCTTAAGGATACGCTGATTAATGCTGTGTTGTCGGTGGGGCATCAGGCGGGATGAGATTCACACCCCATATATTGTGGGTGGACTGGGTGTCCATCACAATATATGGGGTGTGAAGATCGCCCGATCTGATGTTCCAACGGTGACACATGATTAATCAGTGTTTCCTTAAACAACCTTGGTAAGAATGAACCGTTTATAGCGCAACCAATTTGAGTATTTAATCTTGCCGCAGTCGCAGTTCCACACCGAGTTGTTCAGCATCTAGCTGCATCAATTTTGTCTCCAGTAGACCACTAGGGAAAGTGCCAAGGTCACGGATGCGCAGCAGTTCACTACGTTGAGCTTCTATGATCTCCAACCGCAGTTCGACTGCCTCCACGCTCTCGGCAGCGGTGTTGGTTTGCTCACCCACCCGTAGCGCCGTCTCCATGAGTTTCCGGGCGGCATGTACGCTCTCAGCCGAGTATGCGCTACCGTCTTTCCGTCGCCACTGCCCAGCGTCCAGTTCGCTTAGTGCCGCTCGATTTAGCTGTACCCGCAACGCACTGGTCAGTTCTGCGTCAGCGCTCGGATCGCGGGGCGACAACTTGAGTGCTTTAACTAGTAACGCCAGAGTTCCGCCTTGGATCAGCAGAGTACCAGCAGCCACCACAAACGCTGTCAATATCAACAGTGACCGATGCGGTGTGCTCAGCGGTAACGATTGTGCGGCCGCTAAAGTGATAGCGCCACGCATACCAGCCACTACCAATATCGCCCCATCTTTCCATCCGAACTGTTCAGCGGCCAGATAATCTAGGTCTGCTTGCTGTTTTTCCAACAACTTACGTAACCGGCCACGCCGGTAGGTTCCACTTTCACGCCCCATACGTGCCGTAGTCGCAACAAACGCCGCCGCAGGAGCCACCAACCTGGGAACCGGCGCTACTGAAGTCGAGTCAGCTTCCTCCAACCACTCCTGCAACAATGTGATGCGCTCCTGTCGCTCCCCTAAACGTTGGGTACGGCGCGATAGCAGATGCACAGCACCCGCCACAAACACACTACGAATCACAATCACCACTGTGGCCGCTGCCGCCCCCAAGCCAAGCGCTAACCATTCGTTTTGGTGCGTGATAACCGCATCTTCATGCAACGCGAACAACTGCAACCCCATCAACAAAAAGATAGCGCTTTCCAGCAGTAACTCTATGGTGCGCCAGACGGCGCGTTCCGTTATACGCACTTCACTCGGTAGATGTTTCGCAGTATGGTCACCGGTGATCAGCCCTGCTACCACAGCAGCCACTAAGCCGGATGCGCCCAAATGTTCAGCGGGTAAAAACGCCAAGAACGGCACTACCAACGAAAATGCCACGTTGGATGCCACTTGCGCAATTCGACGCCGCACTGCGAGGTTGATATAGCCCACTGCCAACCCGATGCCTATCGCCACCACCACCGCATACACAAAATCTAACGTTATGTGCCAAAACGAGAAACTGGCCGACACTGCGGCAATAGCGGAACGCAGTAGCACCAACGCAGAAGCGTCATTGAATAGCGCTTCACCCTCCAACACTGTCACAATGCGTTGTGACGCACCGGACTGCCGCACAATAGTGGTGGCCACTGCGTCGGTCGGTGACACAATAGCTCCGACGGCGATCCCCACTCCGAGCGGCAAACTTGGCACCAGCCATACCAACAAAAATCCCACACTGACAGCAGACGCGACAACTAGTAACACCGCGAACAGTGAAATCGTAGGTAGATCGCGGCGAAACTCCATTAGGGGCGTGTTCACCGCCGTGGAGTAAAGCAGTAACGGTAGCATCCCTCCAAGCACCCACTCGGGATCAATTTCGATGGGCTTAACAAACGGTAGTAAACTCACCCCGATACCAAGCAACACCAACATAAGAGGTGCCGCTACCCCGAAACGTGGTGCCAGCGAGGTGACAAACACCACCGCAACAATTCCGATCACCCCAATTATTAATATCTGTTCCATAACTACTCCATATGTTTTCTCACAAGATTAGTGCGTCCGTAGGGTTGAGCGTTGGCACGCACCCCCAGCAACGTAAATATCACAACCGCGATAGTACCCCAATTAAATACCTCAAACCATGCGGCTAAATTACTTACCTTAGTAGTGCCTTACTATAGCTGCGATAGTGTCTCACTAGCCTATATTCTTCCTGCAATCGTCAAAACGCTCACTGGGTGTGGGGTATACACCAGCAACAGCAACTACGCTGTAAGTGTTCATCAGTTAAATTATGCTCTCAAACAATTCGCGGTAGCTCCCGCATTATCGTTTGAAACGACAACTAACCCTGTGGTCGTAGTAGCGGGAACAGTATCGTTTCACGGATACCGGCGTTGCTGAACAACATAACCAAACGATCAACTCCCAATCCCATACCTCCGAGCGGCGGACAGCCCTGTTCCAGAGCCGTTAGAAACTCTTCGTCTAACTGCATCGCCTCTGGGTCACCAGCCGCAGCCTGCAACGACTGAGCACTTAGAATCTCTCGCTGAATCACCGGGTCGATCAGTTCGGTGTAACCGGTGCCGCGTTCCATACCGCCAATGATGAGATCCCATGCTTCGATCAGTCCCGGCTTTGAGCGGTGCCGTCTGGCCAGCGGTTGAATGACAGCGGGATAGTCACATACATACGTTGGTTGCAACAACGTCGGCTCCACCAGATCGTCAAATAACCCCTTAGCCAAGCGATCAGCTCCCCATTTCGGGTCATACGTCAACCCTCGCTTAGTAGCAGCGGCGGACAACACCGCATACTCGGTGTTGACATCCACTTCAAATCCGAGTGCTTCGGAGAGTCCTTCGTACATTGGCAACCAACGCCATTCGCCGTTAAGGTCTATTACCTGAGCGTCAGGTCGGGTGATCTGCCGCGACCCCACCACATCGGCAGCATCCAGCAACAACTCTTTGGTGAACTGCGCGATAGTAAATTGATCACCCCAACTCTGATACGCCTCCAGCATGGTGAACTCTGGGCTATGCGACGAATCGACACCCTCATTACGAAACACCCGCCCGATCTCGTATACTCGGTCGGCACCACCACTCATCACCCGTTTGAGGTATAACTCCAGCGCGATACGTAAACTCATCGGCAGATTGAAAGCATTCAGATGAGTGTTAAACGGACGCGCCGCCGCGCCGCCGTGTATCGTCTGCAATACTGGAGTTTCCACCTCAATGAACCCCCACCGTTCACAAGTTTTTCGCAATGCTGACGTGATTGCGGCTCGCAACCGCACCATTTCCCGAGCCGCAACGCGGGCAATTAAATCATTGTGACGCTGACGTACCCGGGACTCCTCAGATAAATCCTTGTGCAACACTGGCAAGGGGCGAAGCGCTTTCGATGCCATCCGCCACTCGGCTGCCAGCACTGAAAGTTCGCCGCGTTTTGAGGCGATGACGCGCCCGCGCAGCCATACGAAATCGCCCAGATCAACAACAGCTTTCCAGGCATCTAACGCCGTCTCCCCCACCTCGACAAGGGAAAGCATCACCTGCAGACGCTCACCATTCTCAGTAAGGGTAAATCCGTCTTGCAAAGTGGCGAAACACAGTTTTCCAGTGTTGCGCGCAAATATCACCCGACCGCCGATAGTCACCTCATCGTAAGTTTCCTCGCCGATACCTAAGTGACCCCACTGTTTTCTGACCTCGGACAGGGTATGCGTGCGGCTCAGATCCGCAGGATACGCCGCAACGCCGCCGTCTAACAACCGCTGTCGTTTCTCGCGACGTAAGCGCAACTGCTCGGGAAGATTTTCGTCACTGAATCCAGTGGCACGCTCTGTGCCGGGTTCTATGACGCTTTCAGCAGAAGTTTCTTCGCTCAAAGCGGGCACCTACTTCCAAGCGGTAGAAACTACGAAGCCAGCTAGGATAAACCCGAGCGCCACCAAAATGTTGCCATCGCCTAAGGAAGCCATAAAAGGGATACTCCTACCGGCTATATAAAACACCACTAACCATGCCACGCCAAACAGAAATAACGGTACAAACACCCACGGCACCCAATTACGGGCACCCGAAAGCCGAACCTTCTCTTCGGCGTTCTCACTGCGATGCTGCGCTAAAGTGCGTGCTCGCTTATTAGCCAGCTTCTCAGATGCCTTCTGGCGTCCCTTCGATTCAGGCACATCAACTCCTCTACCGATGAGGTGCAACCTCAACAAGACCAACACCCGAAGCTTACCCGATAGACTGGAAAGACAGTTACCTGAGGTCACTCTTATGCCCTGAAGTTGACCACATAACTTAAGGAGTTTCAAGTGTTGCGTCAGTTGCCCGTACTGTTGGTGATTCTTAGTGCGATGGTAATTTTTGTGATTTGGCGAGTGGCGTTTGCCAATAAACTGTCGCGCAAACAAAAAGCCTGGGTTATCCCCAGCACGCTGCTCATCATTGCATACGGTTTAAGCTCGCTACCGCTCGGCATGGGCACGTTAAACAGCCGTAGCAAGGAGTTATATCTTTTCATTATCGGCGGTTACCTCACCTTAATCATGTTGCTGTATTTATTTCTTGGGTTGATCGTAGTGATGGTGATCTCTGTGATGTGGCGCATGGTGACCGACACCGACTCTGACGATAGCGCAGCGCAACGAGTGCGGTTTATGCGCAAAGCCACCATAGCGATACTGGCTATCGCACTGGGTATCACGGGTTGGGGTTATTTGCAGGCTCGTACCCCAAAGCTCACCCACGTCGATTATTACCACAAACAGGTGCCCAGCGAATTCAACGGCTTCACTATTGCGTTGATCACCGACCTACATATCGGCTCTGGTCATGGCGGAGAATGGCTCACCCAAGTGGTGTCTCAAGTGAACTCCGCACAACCTGACCTCATCGTCATTGCTGGTGACCTGGTAGACGGCACCCCGGAAAGTACCGGTGACGATCTGGAGCCGCTCACTAAACTTTCGGCACCATACGGCGTTTATATCACCACAGGAAATCACGAGTTTTACTCTGGAGCCGCCGCCTGGGCACAGTTCTGGGCGGAACACGCCATCCCGGTGCTAGACAACGAGTCAGTAGTTATCCGGCGAGCTGGGGCGAGTTTTGATTTAGTGGGCATCAACGACCGTACTGGTAGCACGCCGTATCAACCCGATCTCAGTGCCGCCATCAATTCGCTCTCTACCTGGGGTGTACTCCCCGCCGATACTACGCGCTTACGTATTTTAGCCGCGCACCAACCAGTGCAGGCGATAGCGGACGACGGTCTGGCCGAGCGCCTCGGCGTTGATCTCCAACTCTCCGGGCACACTCATGGCGGGCAGGTATGGCCACTGCATCTGCTGGTGAAACTTCAACAACCTGTCGTCTCCGGTGTGCATGAAATCAGTGGCATCACCGTCATTACTTCGCGGGGCGCTGGTACCTGGGGGCCGCCAGTACGTGTACTAGCCGACCCCGAGATAGTGCTTGTCACTTTGCATAACGAAAGTTAAAGAAGCATTGGTTTTCTCGGTGTATGCCACTGGGACGACAAATGATGAGATTCTTCTAATACATCTGGTGAGTGAAATGAACACTCATTACAAGATGCAGTAGCAGAAGATCGTCCGATTAAGCCGTTCCGGGAACCGTGCAGCGAAAATCAGTGTTTTCCTAAGAGGTACCCCGACCTGGTTTACCTTAAGGTAGTGTGAGTTAACCTCTTGCTGCGTGCGTTCTACCCGCCGCTTTCTTCGGTTTTTGTCGGATCTGTTGGCGTGGTGGGCGGGTCAGTGCTGGGCGGTGGCGGTTCCGGACTTTTTACTCGCGGTATGGCGATAGTCACCGTCACATACTCAGTACGTGATGCCGGTACAAGTGCTGCAGGAGTTTGGCCGATCACCGTTCCAGGTTCCTCATCACTTTCGACAGTATTTGCCGAGAAAATCTTGAAACCGGCACTTGCTGCCGCTTCCTTAGCCTGCTCCTCGGTCATAGCGTATAAGTTCGGCATCATCGACTTTCCAGATGCCAAATACACCGTAATTCGCTCCACTAACTTCACAGTGGTACCCATATCCGGGCTGGTTCCCGTCACCTGACCCACCAAAAAATCAATCGGCTCAGTGGCCATATCGGCAGTCTGTATCACCACGTCTGTGAACCCTAAAGTGGTCAATTCGCGTTTAGCTTGCGCTTCCGTCAGCCCAAGCAACGACATTGGTATGGTCATCTGATCCGGGCCATCGTTTAGATAAATCTTGACGGTGGAGCCGATCGGTACTTCATTGTGTGCCGGCGGGTCTTGGTCAACTATCGTGCCTTTAGTGTCCGCCGGGCCAGTGACATGAACAACTTCCCACACCAAGTTTGAGTTACTCACTGTGGATTTGGCAGCCGTCTCGTTGTAACCAATCACAGGGGGCACGATCGCCTTATCATCCGTAGCTCCCCAAATCCTGAACAGCACCACGCCAAGCGCAGCGAACAACACCACCAACAATCCGATAAGAATGAACGTCGCCGGAGACATCCGAGCGCGTTCCGGTTCGTACTCCTCAGTTTCGTTCACTAGCTGAGCGCGAAATCCTCCCAAAGTGGGGGAGAACTCGTTAGGTACCTCGCTCACCGGCAGCAATCTAGTTGCGTCGGCACTCATGGAGGGCGGGGTCTGCAAAGCGGCTGCGTTCGCCCGATCAGCGATTATCACATCAGCAACGGGACGGGCTGCCGACGGATACACCAAGCCACCCGCGAGCATTTGGGTGATGTCGTCCAGCATCTCGGCAGCGTTCTGATACCGATCAAGCGGGCTTTTTTGAAGTGCTTTCATCACGATGGCATCCATCGTGGCGGTAGTAGAAACGTTCAATTGTGACGGCGGCACCGGCATTTCTCGCACATGCTGATACGCCACACTAACCGGCGAATCTCCAGTGAAAGGCGGCCTGCCGGTGAGCAGTTCGTAAAGCAGACAACCCACAGCGTAGATGTCGGAACGCGCGTCCACCGTATCGCCGCGCGCTTGCTCCGGCGATAGGTACTGCGCAGTGCCGATGACTGTCGCCGTCTGTGTCATGGTGGCATCGGCATCGGCAACAGCTCTAGCGATACCGAAATCCATCACCTTTACCTGACCATCGGTGGTGATCATCACGTTCGCAGGTTTAATATCACGATGGATGATTCCTCTACTGTGCGAGAACCCCACCGCATCCAATACACCGGTAACATACTCGAAAGCCCTAGTCGGGCCGATTATGACACCTCTGCGCATCATCTCGCGCAACGTCTCGCCCGACACCAACTCCATCACGATATACGGCACCAAAATGGAGTTTGTTGGGTCAACCTCAGCACCGGTGTCATACACGGCTACGATGTTCGGATGGTTCATTCCTGCTGCCGACTGCGCCTCGCGCTGAAAACGAGCCTGGAACACCGGGTCGGACGCTAAATCTGGCCGTAGCCGTTTTACAGCAACTTGGCGATCAAGCCGGGAATCACTGGCACGCCAAACTTCGGCCATACCGCCGCGCCCAATAACGTCTTCCAGACGGTAACGTCCGGTAAGGACTATGGGTTTAGTCATAAGACACCTTTCCAGTCAGCATCTGATACCAATAAGCAGCTATGCAACCGCATAGGGTGGGTAGTATCAATACCGCTTCGTCGCATCAGCCAGAATACGCGGGCAGAGGGACATTTGCCTATATCAAACTGTGCTAGCTGAGATACTTCTAAGCAAATGACGGCTGACGCTGAGAACTTCTTCATCGCAACGCCTCCGCTACCGTTCGGAACATTCGTCCAGCCACTAAGCTAGAGCTAGCCGCAGCGCCGTCCGGAGTATGTTCCACGAAAATAGTAATAGCAACATGCGGCTCGCTCACAAATCCAGTAAACCAGTAGTACACCGGGCGGGACGGGTCGGATTGCGCAGTGCCGGTCTTACCGCCGATGCTCAAACCACTGATACCGGCAGCATCCGCACCGCCAGAAGTGACGTTCTCCACCATCATGTTCTGCAGCAACTGCGCCGACTGCGCACTCAACGACTGCCGCAACACCCGCTTAGCGTGAATGCTTAACACTGAAAGATCAGGATTGCGCACCTCACTCACTAGATACGGTTCCATCTGCACCCCATTGTTTGCAATCGCCGCCGATACCATAGCCATCTGTAGCGGGCTAGCGCTCACCTCGTACTGTCCGATGGCGCTCATCGCCAACGAAGCTAGGTCTTGATCGGTTGGGAACCGACTGACGGCTGACCAAATATCTGAACTCACCGCACTATTGAAACCAAACGCTTCAGCCTGACGACGTAGTGCCGCTTCGCCTAACGCCATACCGATGTTCGCATACGCAGTGTTGCAACTCACTTTCAGTGCGTCCAACATGGTGATGCGATCAGCACCACACGAAGCATCGGCAAAATTGGTGAGCACATGATCGGAATCCGGCAGTTGGAGACCACGCGGTGAATCCACCAGTGTATCGGGTCGCCAACCAGCCTCCAGTGCAGCAGCGGTGGTGACCAGCTTGAACGTCGAACCTGGCGGAAACACTTCTTTACCGGCTCGGTCGCTCAGCGGCTCGTTTGGATCGGCTAGCAACGCTTTCCAGTTGGCTTCCACAGCGTCATAATCCAAACTAGACAACATAGCCGGGTCATAACTAGGCATCGAAACGTACGCCAAAATCGCGCCAGTAGTGTAGTCGAGTACCACTGCGCCGCCGCGATACCCTTGCATCGCATCCCAAGCCGCCTGTTGTACCTGCGGGTTGATGGTGGTCTGCACAATAGCGCCTGCTGTTTGTCGTCCCGCGAGAGCATCAATAATTCGATCAACTGATTGTGCAGCAGATGTGCCAGATAACTGCGCATTATAATCTTGCTCCAAGTGCGAACGACCATAGATGAAAGAGTAGTAACCGGTGACTGGGGCATACATCGCCCCGTTGGCATATACCCTGACGTTTGGAATGCGCGGGTCTCCAGAGGACGCAGTAGCGGCTATAGCAGTATTGCCGGCCATGATCGGGCCGCGCGGCTGCCCAAACTGCTCCTCTTGTACCCGCCGGTTATGCACAGAGTTCAGCAGTTCATCGGAACGAAACAGATACGAGACGCTGAGATTAACTAGTAGCGCCAAAAACATCAGACCAACGATGAACGCCACTCGGCGAACAGACTTGTTCACTAGCCAACCTCCTCGTCAGAAACTTCAGATGCCACCGACTGACGCACTGCGGGCAACAACACCGTGTTCTCATCTGCTAAATCGACGACCACCTCGGCATCACGTTCCTCAATCGGCGCGCGCCCTTGATGCGAAATGAGTAGCAGAATCGCCAAAATAAGCCAGTTTGCCAGCAGACTAGAACCTCCTTGCGATAAGAAAGGCGTAGTGAGACCCGTAAGTGGCAGTAACCGCGTGACTCCACCAATAATGGCAAACACTTGCAACGCCAATGCGAATGACAAACCTGCGGCCAGTAGTTTGCCAAACCAATCGCGCGCTCCGAGCGCTGCACGCAATCCGCGCATCACGATGAGTAGATACACCATGATGATGACAAACAACCCCACCATTCCAAGTTCTTCACCAAAGGCAGCGGATATGAAATCGGAATCCACCAGCGGTACCCGGGTAGGCCGTCCCATACCGATACCGCGTCCCGTCAAGCCGCCCCAAGCCAAGCCGAACTGTCCCTCAATCACCTGATAGTTCTGATCCACATCAGAGAACGGGATAAGCCACGACTCCACCCGAATACGCACTTTACCGACGAACAGATACGCTAAAAATGCCGCCCCGCTAAACCCCACAAAACCGACAATAGGCCACGCCACCTGATCAGTGGCAACGTAGAGCATCACCACGAATAAACCAAAGAACAACAGTGACGTACCGAGGTCGCTTTGAAAAACCAACACCACTAGCGAGACAACCCAGATCATCGCAATCGGCCCTAGATCGCGCACTCGCGGCCAAGTGATACCTAGGAAACGCCGCCCTGCGGAACGCAACAACTCCCGATGGTCTGACAGATATGAAGCAAACGCCAACGTCAACACGATTTTGGCTAACTCGGCTGGCTGAAAGCTGCGTCCGAACACCTCAATCCAGATACGCGACCCGCCGGATTCTTTTCCAATCACCGGCAACAGCGGCATCAGTAGCAACCCCAAACCAATGACGAACAGCAGGTAGGTGTAGCGCTGCAACACTCGATAATCCCGCAGTAAACGCAACAGCACCCCGAACACCACCACACCGACGGCGGTGTAAATTAACTGCAATACTGCCGGGTTTATGGCTGCACCATAGTTGAGTCGGTTAAGCGTTGCCAACCCCAACCCGTTAAGCAGTAGCACACATGGCAGCAGCACCGGGTCTGCGTATGGCAACATCTTGCGCACCAACAAATGAGATGCCAAACACAACGCAACCCAACAACCGACGGCAACCGGCCACACACTAGGCAGTTCGAGACCACGATTGAAGTAGAAAACCAAATAGCAGGCTATGCCCAATGCCGCTGCAAACAGCACTAGTACTAACTCTGTGTTACGCCTAGTGGGGGACCGCTGATTGATCGGCGTTTTTCTAAGAACACCGAAGCTCATGGGCACTCCCAAGTTAGCCCGATAGTGGACGTAGGGCGCGCCGGTGCGACGGTAGTCGGTGTGCTGGTCGCGTCTTGAGAACTGCTGGTAACCGATGGTTTAGTTGTTTGACTGATTTCATTGTCCGACGGGTTACTGCTCGACGGGTCATTGCTCGGTGAAGGCTGCTGCGCACGCTGAGCTACACAGTACGTCGCCAATTCTCGTAACTCATCAAGAGTCTGCTCGATTCCTGTCAATGTATCCGCTTGGAGACTGAAAGAGCGTACTTGCGCGGCGTAATACACCGGAAGGTCTGAGATATGCACGTCACTGTGCTCTAAGATTTCAGCAAGCGGCACTCCAAGAATCTGATCCGGCACCCCTTGGTATACCGCTACCACTTCGTCGGATGGCCCTAGATAAAATCGCTGCCGCAAATAGCTTTGTACCGCGAACAGCCCGCCACCGATGATGACCGCCAACACCACAACCAACGCGATGAGTATCACCCGAGCGCTACGCCTAGGCGTAGCGACGGGTTTACTGGAAGTTGTCAGTCCTATATCTTCGGCATTTGAATCCGTTTCTGCGGCTACCGCAGGGGAATCATAGCTATCTGCACCGGTTCCGTTTGCACGAATTTCTGTTGAACTCAGTTGGGTGTCTCCGCCGATAGTGACATGCGGCACCTGCGGCACTCGAAGCGTCTCGGCAGCACCTAACAGCCTGCCCGGTACCGTATCAAGGGCATCGTCTTGTTCCACCACATCGGCGACGATGAATGTTACATTATCTGGAGCGCCGGCCGCCCGGGCAGCTTTGATGAGTTGAGCGGACACTTTGCTCAACTCCGCCGTAGCGAGCAACTGCTGTAGTTCGCTCTCATCCACCTGCCCGCAAAGCCCGTCAGAGCACAGCAGTAGCCGATCATTTAGTGCTAGGTCAAGCGTGAAAAACTCCGGACGGAACTCTTCATGCCCATTTACGATGCGGGTAACCCGGGAACGATTTGGGTGTTGCTCCGCCTCCTGTATGCTCATCTGCCCAGAATCAATCATTTGTTGCACCCAAGAATGATCGCGGGTAAGTCGCTGCAAAATACCCGCACGCAGCAGATATGCCCTGGAGTCGCCAATATGCTCGAACGCCAACTGGCTACCCGTTAACACTGCCGCGTCAACGGTGGTGCCCATCCCGTCTAAAGCCGGATTCCAAGTTGTCAGGACAGCTAGCTCATCGTTTGCCGCAGCTACCGCAGCATGGAGCGCAGCGCTGATGTCGGAGCTTGGCGGCGCGCTACTCAAAGCAGCGATACGGTTGATAGCTACCGTAGATGCCAAATCACCCGCAGCGGCTCCGCCCATGCCATCCGCCACCGCCAGCACTACGCCGGAAACGTACGCCGAATCTTGATTGTTGGTGCGAACCAGCCCCACTTCGGAGTGTGCAACACTACGTAACGAAAACGCCATGACTTAAGCCTCCAGCTTCAACTGTGAGCGCCCCACTCGGATGATGTCACGGCTATCTACTCTAGTCAGTTCGGTAATACGCACGCCATTAACGTAAGTGCCATTAGTGGAACCTATATCTTCAATCACCCAACCTTGGGCATCTGAGAATAGTCTGGCATGACGGTTGGACGCGAAGTCGTCGGCTAAATCTAAAGTGGCATCTGCGGCTCGCCCGATGATGATTTCACCTAGTAAAGGAACCGCATCGCCGCTGCCCTTACCGGCGATCACCACCAGTCGCCCCACGTCACGCGGTACACCGCCGCGGCGTTTCGGATTAGGCTGCACAGCGACATCAGTTGGTCTGGTGTTGCTGATGTCCGAGCGAATCACCCCCGCTATCACAGCGATAAACAACCAGAGCAATCCAAGAAAAGCCACTTTCACTATGGCGAACACCAGAGTGCTCATGTCACTCTCCGATCGGCGTGTGAACTAGCATCCGGGTGGAGCCGATTTCGATGCGGGAACCAGAACCTAGTTCAGTTTCCAACACTTGCTCGCCGTTTACCGTAATTCCGTTAGCTGAACCAAGGTCAATAATTTTTATCTGTAACCGGTTAGGTTCACCAGTTACCTCGATGCGGGCATGTAAACGCGAAATGCCTGGGTCGGAAATGCGCAGATCGGAATCGGAACCTCGTCCAATAGTGAAACCTGGTGGCACCAGCGGATGACGCACACCGTTCACTTCCAACACTAACGGCGCGCGTTGCAACCGTCCGCTAGGTGGTTCATCGCCGGCAGTCGGCAACGCCCTGTCCACCACTGAGGCGATCACCTGAGAGTCGAGAGTGAAACTGCCCGCTTTCAACGTTTCATCCAACAGATAGCTGATAGTCAACGTGTCGTTGAACACATATCCGCGTTCAACGGCATATTCCCGTAGCGTCGGGATGATCTGAGCGTTCAAAGTGCGCGAATACGGTGCCAGCCGCTCGTAATCACGTTGCGCCAGCCGTACCGTAAAATCGTTGGGCGCAAGCCGGCGTTCCGGCGAAAGCACTTTGCCGCGAACATCCATTTCTTTGATCATGGCGTTGACGATCTCCATTGGCATTACATCGCCAGGAAACATGGTAAACGCTTTATTGATCGCACCTTCGAGTTGGCGCTCCAGCTTGTCAAGAAAACCCATACGCCTCCCCTCGCTTCCCTGTCGCAACTGTTTTACCTCACAAGTCTAGCGATAGTAGTTCCGAGTCGCCCGCAACGCTGTAGTAGCCTAATTATCATCAGCAAAGCTGAAGGGGACTTGCAATTTAGGAGACGACCTGTGGCAAACGCCATCACTGTGGTGCGGGTATTCGCGTTATTTGGGGTGCTCGGCATTATGTACTTTGGGAGTGCTGCTGCCGCGCAATGGTGTGGGATTTACATCGGTATAGTCATTTTCGCCGATGCGCTGGACGGCTGGGTAGCTCGGCGGCTGGGTGAGACTAGCCAATTTGGTGCCATCTTTGACATCGTTGGCGACCGTATAGTTGAGAATGTACTTTGGGTAGTGTTTGCTGATTTGGATTTAGTACCGCTATGGGTGCCATTGACCGTGTTATCTAGGGGTTTCTTAGTAGATGGGCTGCGCGCGTCCGGTTACTCCGAAGGCATGACTCCGTTCGGAGAGAAGAACATTATGCGCTCTAAGCTTTCGCTATGGCTTACTGGCGGACGATTCATGCGAGCGTTTTTCGGTATCGTTAAAATGTTGGGGTTTGTCTTTCTCGCCTCACTATGGGCGACTCGGATACCTCACGAAGAACTCATACTGATGGATAGATTATTAGCAAATGACGTTATACAGGCGACGGGTCGGGCACTCGTATTGTTGGCGGTGGTGCTCACTGTGATTCGCGCTATTCCGGTAATCGTGGACTCAGTGGCATACCTCAAAGAGAAAAACCCCGTCAACTGAGCACTCTAATTTAACTAATTGATTCTCCTCACGTCTACGCTACGGAGTGCGCCGACATGGGCGGTGCACACTCACCCAAGTTTTTCACTTTTGGATGGTCTTGAAATTGAATACGGGTTTGGCTAGGCATTTCGCTATTATTTTGGGGTGCTTTCCGGCACCAAGTGGAATATCGTATCTGAGGTTAGTAACAAAATTGTGCGTCTTTTCGGATTAGCAGCAAAATTGTGTACTTTTTGCGTTCCCCCGTCATCGCGAGGAACATAAGGCAGCACGACGCAACAACACACAACAACGTATCAAGTCCCCCATCATCGCGAGGAACACAAGACGACACAGCATAACAACACACAGTAACGTACTGAGTCTCCCCGTCACTGCGAGGAGCACAAGCGACGAAGCAATCCAGAAAAAGGGTGCTTGCTGCGCAAAAGATGATCCCGTTCAACAAACCCGAACTAGAAAGACTCACATAAGTGACACCTAAGTAACTGGATTGCTTCGCGCCCTTTTGCTCACTCGCAATGACGGACGATAAATAACCGCGTGATGTATATCACCACTTTGAATAACTCTGATTTAAGCCCAAGGTTTACACCACCATAACCACTTCCATACTAAAAAGGAAAAACTCGGGTCACAATTTTGGAGCGTACTTACGCCAAAACAACGGGGTGGTTTATATGTATAAACACCGCACCCACAAATCGCAATCAAAACGTCTCAACTACCCTTAACATCTCCCAACTAGCAACAAAAACCGCCAGAGTTAAACTGTAAAAAAAATCAGGTAATAACCTGCACTTTTGAGAAACTCACCACCGGCTACGTCTAACGTCTCAATTATCAGGCGACAAGGATGATCTTGCCAATATTGTCACCACTTGACAACTGTTCATGCGCTAAACGAGCATCGCGGAGTGGGAATCGCGTTTCTACCGCTAACTTAATGCGAGCGTCAGCGATCATCGGCCATACTTTCTTAGCAGTCGCTTGCGTGATAGCAACTTTCTGGGTAACCGGACGCTGTCGAATTGATGTCGCCCACACTGATGCACGCTTTCCCAGCATTTTAGCGATGTCAATTTCGCCTTTCGTACCTTTCTGCATCCCGATAATCACCAACCGACCGTCGGGAGCAAGCACATCAATATTCGGCGCTAGGTAACCAGCGCCTAGTAAGTCGAGAATCACATCCGCACCGTGATCGTGGGTAGCGACGCGCAGCGCGTCCCACCATTCGTCGTGGTAGTCCACTACGATGTCAGCACCCAACCCGCGACAGTATTCCAGCTTCTCAGGTGTTCCGGCGGTGGTGGCAACCGTGCAACCAAGCGCCTTGGCGTATTGGATGGCAAAGCTACCGATACCGCCTGCCCCACCATGCACCAGAAACACATCGCCTGTTTTTAACCCCACCATGTCCATATTGGAAACAACTGTTGCCGCCACTTCCAACACGCCGGCCGCACTCACCAGATCAACGCCGGGCGGCGGCGGCACAGCTTGACCTGCTGGACAAACAACGTACTCCGCGTAACCGCCGCCCCCCAGCATGGCTACCACCGGATCGCCCAGTTGGTGCGTGGTGACCCCAGTACCCAGTGCGTCAACGATGCCCGATACTTCTAAACCGATGATGTCACTGATGCCGGGCGGCGGGGGATAGTTACCAGTGCGCTGTAACATATCAGCGCGATTTACACCAGCCGCACTCACTTTAATACGAATCTCGCCGGGTGCCGGTTCTGGAGTAGGTACTTCGTCCCATACAAGATGATCGGAGCCGCCGGGAGTCAAACAAGTAATCGCATACATGAACTCAAGCTTAGTCACTCGCATCAACTGAACATCTGCATAGTTCCAAGCTGATTACACAACAGCATTGATGATAATCAACGCAGCTTCAAAGTTTTTATTCGCCAGTTGGCAGGCAGCACATCTACCCGGTAGGCTTCCCCACGGAGGCGTCGCCTAGTTGGTCTATGGCGCTCGCTTGGAAAGCGGGTTGGGTGCAAGCCCTCGCGGGTTCGAATCCCGCCGCCTCCGCCAGAGTTGCTGTAAAAGTAACAAGCGCTTTCTCATCACTTGTCGGATGGTATAACCCTCACCGTGGCAAAACTGCTTGGGCATAACTTGGACTTCTGTTTCCGCAACGGCTATAAGCTGGATGCCAAGTTCGATCTACCTGTCATCCGCAAACAAAAAATCGACCTGAGCGATTTGAGAGTTATAGGCCAAAATGCGATAAGCTTCCGGCGCGCTACAGCGGCAAATCCTTTTCTTTGAACACCTTGATGCCTACTGCGTATAGCGTGACACCCAGCGCGGCAAGTACTGCAAATTGTGGCCAGAAAGTGCCGCCGCCAGTGATGCTATTGGGGTCAAACAATGTGTTGAGTGACAGGTATTTGAAACCTTCCAAGCTGGTGCCTACCTGCGACATTATTTGAAATATGAAAAATGCGATGGGGATACCAGCCCCTAACGCCAGGGAGTTTTTTGACAGATTGAACACGCACGAGAACAGGAACGAAATGCCGCCGATAGCAAACATTAGTAAAAATATGCCAAGGTTGAGCATTAAGTAGTCTTTTACGTTGAAATCAATACCGTTATCCAGCGAGATTTCATCGTTGGCTAGCTGTCCGTTGATAATTCCGAGAAATGCAGCTTCGTTTTGTTCCGTTATTACAGTGGCGGGTGTGCCCTGCGGAAATGCTGTTGCGGGAATCAGCGCAGCGCTATCGGCCGCCGCAGTCAACGCCTTTGGGTTCGCTTTGATCTGTCCCATGTCAGTAGCTAAATCTGCGGCATCCACGTTTAATATTTCTGCAGCGGCGCTGATCCCAGCCAGGAACTTGCTTTGCATCTCTTTACTCTGTTCATCTGAAAGACTATTTTGCGCGATGCTTTGATCGAGCATCGTGGCATAAACCGCCGAATCAAGCCCGAACACTTTTGCGGCACCATCAAGAGCCGCAGCGTTATTTCTAATGAGCGTAAGGTCTGCACGCACTGTGTCGCCGTCAACACCCAACACCGCCGCAGCGGCATCGTATGCTCTGCTTGTTAGTTTTTGATTCAAATAGACGCGGTACACATCTTCTGCAATGTATCTTGCGTCAGCTCCGGCTTTCAAAGCATCTTCGTTGCTAAGAATGAGCGTGAGGTCATCTTCCACGGCTGCATCGTCAAGGTTTAGGATAGCTGCCGCAGCTTTTATATCCTTGGTGTAGTTCGTACCCCAAAGGCCATGGTGGGCAATCTGGACAGTGAAAAGGCCGACAATGGTAACCGCGAGAAACATAGCGAACACACTTGAAATCAGATACAGCGCCTGGGTGCGTACAACCTTTGTGCGTTTGATAGGTGTGGATAACAAGTACGCCATAGAACCGCGATCTACCTGTGATGCCACCAGCGTGTTAGCAGTCATAATGATGAAAATCAGCGCGAGAATGACACCTTGCATACTGTAGAAACTCTGCCCCAACATGGCGAGTAAAGACATAGTGTCCATACGATCACCTATCATGTCGGCGATGCCGGGTATATCTTCCAACATATTCATCATGTTTTGGATTATTTTGGGGTCGTACACGGCAATCACCATTGCACTTAGGATAGCCATAATCGCGGTAAAGATTCCCCAAAGTTTCCAGTTAGACGCAAGCGTCTGCTTAAAAATAGTTTTATTAAACATTAGGTATTTCTCCCCTTAATATAGGCTTTTGAAATATTTCTCAAGCGAGTATTTGATTTCGGTTATAAACCGCACTCGATAGCCTTTAAGTACCGAAAAGAAGCGATTAATTTCCTTGTCATGGACGTTGACAAGCAGTTGGTTCTGTAACGGTCGTTGCTCAGAATAAACAAATGACTCCGATAAAAATCGGCCGTAATCCGCAGCGGACGAGAACTCGACTTTATACACCTTGTTCTGGTTGTGCTTTATTTCGAGTGTTGACTTGACCGCGATGATTCTGCCGTCTTTAATTAAGGCCACCTTGTCGCAGGTATCTTCAACTTCTGCAAACATATGGCTCGACATGAACATGGTCTTGCCCTTTTTCTTTTCATCGTTCAAAATGTCCACAAACTCCGCTCGCATGAGAGGATCAAGCCCGGTAGTTGGTTCGTCCATCACCAAAATCTCGGAATCCGCCATGAAAGCGGCGACGATAGCCGTTTTCTGCTTCATGCCCTTGGACATACGTTTCAAATTTGCGCTCGGATCGAGTTGAAGTTTCTCTGTAATTGCTTGCGCGTAAGACATATCACGCACACCTAAGAGTTCCGCTTGCCGCCGCAGAAATTCGGTTCCGGTGGGCGCATCCGGGAAAGCGATCTCTGCGGGAACGTAGCCAACCAATTTTTTGATTTCGGCGGAATCCGTCCAGGCATCTAGCCCATTTATACGGATGTTTCCCCTATCTGAGTTTATGAAGCCCATCATCTGCCGGATAAGCGTAGTTTTACCCGCGCCGTTGGTGCCGACAAATCCGAAAACTTCTCCTTTTTCAATGGACAGACTCACGTCAAAATTACCGCGCTCGGCACCGTAATCCTTTGTAACGTTTTGTATTTCAACTAACGACATCTGCGGTGCCTACTTCCATCGCCGCTGAAGCGGTGGTGTTGTGGTCATAAAACTTCATAAAGTAGTCCTGCAACGTGAACTTAATCTCGGAGAAGAAAAGTAACTTATAGTCGGCGAGCAGTGTAATCAAGTCGTTAATATTCGCGTCGTCAACTAGCACTTTTAGCTGATTTCGGTGCTGCTTTACCGAAATTATGCTGATTTTTTGAAAGTATTCCCGCTGTTCTCGAAACCGCTCGAAATCCTCTTTGGTAGCAAACTCAATCTCGAAAGTTTTACTTTCGTTATGCCGCAGGTCGTTTGCCACAAAAGTGGAAACTAAACACCCATCTTTGATAATGGCGATACGATCACACGTCGCATCTACCTCAGAAAAGATGTGAGACGAAAGCAGTATCGTTTTCCCGCGCTCTTTTTCTTCGTTAATGAAGTCAATAAAAATCCCCTGCATCATCGGATCAAGCCCACTGGTCGGTTCGTCCAGCAAAAGAATTGGGGGATCGTGCATAAACGCCGTGACAATAGCCAATTTTCGCTTCATTCCAAGTGACATTCGTTTTAGATCACCCGATGGAACAAGTTCAAATTTTTTGGTGAGCATTTCTGCATAAGACATATCCGGCATTTCGCGTAGTTGAGCCATCATTCTAATGAACTGTGTTCCGGTAAGCGATTCCGGTAAGGCGATTTCACCGGGCAGATACCCCACAGTGCGTTGGATAATATGGTGGTTTTTCCAACTGTCCATACCGTTAAGCATCGTAGAGCCAAGCTGCGGGCGCGAAAACCCCATAATATGACGGATGGTGGTGGTTTTCCCCGCCCCGTTAGGGCCGAGGAAACCAAACACCTCACCTTCGTTGACATCAAAAGTTACGTCAAACACCCCGCGACCGAAGCCGTAATCCTTTGTAAGGTTTTTTATTTGTAATACTGGCACTTGTGGTATCCCCTAATAAGCTTCTAATCGAATCTGGCTGCGGCTGTGCTTACCCAAAAGGTCTTCATTCATATAACGGTCGAAACTTCTGATGAAATTGGATAAGTTAAAGTTGCCAAGCAGCGCCTTCCAAATAATATTGCTCACATGTTGATTTTTGAACTTGCTTGTATTGTAGTTAAACGCCCGGGTCAACATGGACATCAAAATGATAACTAGTAGCAAAATCACACAGTAGTGCTAAAATTGGTGAAGTTCATAGTCAAGAGGTGAATCACGATGAGCGCTAAAGCAGAATATCGGAGTTCGCTCCGTTCAAAGAAACTGATAAGATAGGCATTCTTTGCGCTTTTATCCGAAAAGAATAAGACGAAAATCACCGTAACCGACATCGTAAACCGCGCAGACATCAACCGAAGAACGTTTTATGCTCATTACCAAGATATTCGCGCCTTGCTAGCGCAGTATGAAGATGAAGTGATAACAAAAATTGGCGAATTTATTCAGGAGGGGAAAGTAACTGGGCCGTCGCAAGATCCCTTACCTCTAATTTCAAAAATGACAGAATACATTGACGAAAATTTGGATTGTTTTAGGATGCTGCTGTGTGGCGATGATGCCGAGCTGTTCGCTGGGAAACTTAAAGAGCTTTTCATGGAAAACTTAAACGACGAGAATATGATTCCGGCGGACATCAGGTCTTCAATAGAGTTTTGCATTCTTATGCATTACGTGGCTGGAGGCTTAGTTAACGTTATCCAGATGCTGCTTCGCAGCGATACTGGGCATCCCCTTTCTGAATACAGCAAAGGGTTAGCAAATTTGATACGCATACCGAAACGGGTTGGCCGCACGATTATCGGCGAGTTGTTTGGCTCAATTACCACGACGAAAAACGCGCTACACCACACCACTTCTTGAAGTGAACTGTGCAAATCTGAGAAGTAGCACCAAATGTTGCACATTTTCGACTAACCTGTAGCACATGGCAACACTTTTTGATCCCCTTGTGCTGCGCGGACTCACCGTGCGCAATCGTATGTTCCTACCGCCGATGTGTACCTACTCCTGTAAAAACCGTGACGGCATACCTACAGATTGGCATCTGGTGCATTATGGCTCCCGTGCGGTGGGCGGTTTTGGGTTGATCACAGTGGAGGCTACCGGGGTGACACCGGAAGGGCGCATTACGCCGTATTGCTGCGGGCTATGGAACGATACGCAGCGTGACGCTTGGAAGCGCGTCGTTGATTTTGTCCATGAACACGGTGCTGCGATCTGCGTACAACTCAATCATTCGGGTCGTAAAGGCTCATCCGCAGATAAGGCGGCGACAGTGCCGGAATCCGAAGGCGGTTGGAAGACGATGGCACCAAGCGCGCTCGCATTTCCGGGTTACGACACCCCGCGCGAGATGACGAAAGGTGACATTGCGGGTGTCACTCAAGCGTTCGCGGATGCTGCGCGCCGAGCTGTTGAAGCTGGTTTCGATGCAGTGGAGTTACATGCAGCTCACGGCTACTTGCTCTTTGAGTTCCTAAGCCCGCTCAGCAACAAGCGCAGCGACGAATACGGCGGTGACTTTGCAGGCCGTAGCCGATTCCTGGTAGAGGTAGTAGATGCCGTACGCGCCGTATTGCCGGAAACTATGCCGTTGCTAGTGAGACTGTCGGCTACTGAATGGACGGACGACGGCTGGAGTGTGCGAGAGAGTGTGCAGTTATCCACACTCCTCAAAGAACACGGCGTAGACATGATGGATGTCAGCTCTGGCGGCAATGTGCCGACACAGATCGACACTCAACCCGGTTATCAAGTGTGGCTAGCGCGCCATGTGGGGCGTTCCGGCTTACCCGTAATCGCCGTCGGACTCATCACCAGCCCCAAACAAGCCGGACGCATCATGGATGAAGGTGGTTTGGATGCCATCGCTATTGGACGTGCTGCGATTCGGCGGCCATACTGGCCGCTATGGGCAGGTTACAAACTGGACAAACAACCAGAAGAGATGGCCTACCCGGCGGCGTATCTGCGCGGAGCGTTTGTGCCTAAACAAAAGATGGATTCCGAGGGAAAGTAATAACGATTAGCTCGGCATAACTTACGCGCTCAAGCGCTATGAAAATTTCTTAAATAGGGCTTGTCTCGCACCGATTGGCAAGGGTATAGTTACGCTCTGTCTAATAAGTTTCTTTAATATTCTTATAGTGATGCTATCTGCGGGTTGACTGCTGTAAACAGTTGCTTGGAAAGGAGAACGGTGTACATAACCTCACGTTCGGCAGTAGAAGGCGCTGGGTCGCCTACTACGGGCGTTGAAGTTAAGTATGGCGCTACTCGGGCGTTACCCGTCACTACTGCCGAGTTGCCGATACCGCCCTCCCCGAAGAGAGCGATGTTCACCGATGCAGCCCTCAAAGTGAGTGCTAGTTTGACACGCAGTAACGCTGGCAATAAGCGTGCCGTTAAAGATTCGGCAAGTGAGAATGAAATTACGGTAGTGCAGACCGTCCAGCGCAGTATAAGGAAAGACACTCACCGTCGTTTTTTGCCGAGCGCCGCTATCATTTTGTCCATTGCTGCCAGCATCGGCGTATCTGTGGCCGTCGAAGCCGCTACGAATGACGGTATCCGCGATGTCAACATGCAGATACGTGATGTTGCTGCGGATGGCTATGCGCGAGCCGTCTCGGCGGTTACTTTGGGTCAAGTGAATGAAACAACACTCGATTTCACGCCAGGTAACAATGCACAGTTGTTGGCTATGGGTATCGTATCCACTATCACCAACGCCAATGAAGCCGCCGCTGAGGCTATGCAAGTGCAGGCTGAACTGGACGCTGCGGCTGAGGCTCGTCTTATTGAAGCGCAACGGATTGCCGTTGAAGCGGAGATCGCTAGGTTGCGTGAAGCGGCTGGTGCCATCACAGACGAGGAAGCTTTGGTGGTGTGGAAGCAGTTGAATATCAGTTTTGGGCAGTTCCAACCGCCGGTGACAGGCGCTGATGTTACCAGCAGATTTGGGGTGCGGATTCACCCAATCTATGGCAATACAAGTTTCCATAACGGTTTGGATTTAGGCATTGCATGTGGCACTCCAATTACTGCCGCTGCAAATGGCGTAGTCGAAATGGCCGGATGGAATGGTCAACTAGGTTTGAACGTCGAGATTAAGCACGGCGACATCACCACTGGTTACGCACATATGCTTGAAGATTCCATCAGGGTGAGTGTCGGGCAGCAAGTTGAGCAGGGGCAAGTGATCGGTTTAGTTGGCAACACCGGTGTCTCTACCGGATGTCATGTACATTGGACTGCTGCCGTACAAGGTGCAGACGGCGAAGCTAGCTACTTTGACCCAGCGATATTTTTACTGCGGTAACTCCTCTCAAGAATTGTGCGGGGGTTGGTACGATAGCGGGCGTAACCGTTAACCGATACTTAAGCTAGCGATTCTTCTTCCTCCCCAAAAAATACTGAGAGATGCCGCTGCGATAAGTGCTGCCGTTAACCGATACTTAAGCCGCTTGTTGCGCAGTTCCAATGATTGTTAAGCGGTAGCGCGTCGCCCAAGTTTTTATATTGACGGAACAACTCGAAAGCGTTATGCGCGATTAAGCGACTAGGCTTTAAGGCATGTGTATGCCGGTTGATGCCACCCGTACTGCTGCTTGGAAAACGCTCAACGAACTTGCCAACACCTTTGTGCCAGATTTGCGAGGATGGTTCACAAGCGACCCGGGACGCTCAGCGCGTTTCACTTATCAAGCCGGTGAACTACGTGCCGATCTGTCAAAGAATCTCATCACTGATGACGTAGTGACAGCGTTAATGGAGTTAGGTGAGCAGGTGGGGTTAGCGACACGACGTGACGCAATGTTTGCCGGTGAACGCATTAACACCACCGAACACAGACCGGTATTGCACACCGCACTACGTAAGCCGAGGTCTGAGAGTCTCATCGTTGCTGGTGTGGATGTGGTGGCGCAGGTACACGAGGTGCTAGATAGAGTGTGTGCTTTCGCCGAAGAAGTGCGTAGTGGAGGTTGGCGCGGCGTTACCGGTAAACCAATTCGCACAGTTGTCAATATCGGTATCGGTGGTTCTGATCTCGGCCCGGTAATGGCATACGAGGCGTTGGCACCGTATCGGCACTCCGGGATAGAGTGTCGATTTATCTCCAACATTGACCCGGCGGATAACTACGAGAAAACCCGCGATCTTGACCCAGAGACCACCTTGTTCGTGGTGAGTTCCAAAACATTCACCACATTAGAAACGATGACCAATGCCCGTCTTGCCCGAAGTTGGCTGTTACAGGAGTTGGCGGCTAATGGAGTTATCGTGAGTAACCCGCAGAGCGTCGTCAGTCGCCACTTTGTTGCAGTATCAACTAATTTGGAAGCGGTGGCGGAGTTCGGCATCGATCCAAAGAACGCTTTCGGGTTTTGGGATTGGGTAGGGGGACGCTACTCTTTAGACTCCGCGATCGGGCTTTCTGTCGTTATCGCCATCGGTGCCGATAACTGGCGTGAACTGCTCGCCGGTATGTACAACATGGACGAACATTTCCGCACCGCACCACTGCCCCAAAACCTACCGGCACTCATGGGGTTATTGAATGTGTGGTACGTCAATTTCCTACACGCGGCCACTCACGCGGTGTTGCCATATGCGCAGTATCTGCATCGTTTCCCCGCATACTTACAACAATTGACGATGGAATCCAACGGTAAACGGGTACGCTGGGACGGCACTGCGCTCAGTAGCGCCACCGGTGAAGTGTTCTGGGGAGAGCCGGGCACCAATGGGCAACACGCTTTCTATCAACTCATCCACCAAGGCACACAGTTGGTGCCGTGCGATTTTATCGCCGCTGCAGTTCCTCACCATCCGCTTAGTGACGCTAACCAAGACGTACATGAGTTGTTCCTAGCTAACTTCTTCGCGCAACCGGCTGCGTTGGCGTTTGGGAAAACTGCCGACGAAGTGCGAGCCGAAGGAACTCCAGCGGACATCGTTGCTGCCCGAGTGTTTCCGGGAAACCGTCCGTCTACTGCTATCTTGATGCCGTTGCTCACTCCCCGGGTGTTAGGGGAACTGGTAGCGCTGTATGAGCACATTACTTTTACACAGGGTGTGGTGTGGGGTATCAATAGTTTCGATCAGTGGGGAGTGGAACTGGGTAAACAACTTGCTTTGGCTATCGTCCCAGCGCTCGCCGGTGATGACACAGCGCTTGCTGCACAGGACGCTTCCACTCAAGGTTTGATCTCCTGTTATCGTGAACTGCGTGGGTAGGAGGAAATAGTGGGATTGTTTCAAAAGATTCTCACCTGGCTAGTAAAGCAGGTGTTGAGTGTGGTCGTTGGGGTGACGTTGCTGGCGTTGGGTGTGTCGTGGCTGATTGTGCGCGGTCTCTCGTCTGAACGTATCGAAACTGTGGAATCAGTACCGGCGCGACAAGTGACGTTGGTGTTGGGAGCGGCGATGTGGGACGACGGCCCGTCACCGTATCTGCAAGCAAGACTGGCGAGTGCTGCTGCGCTGTATCATGCGGGGAAAACCGAAGTTATCATCGTATCTGGCACGGAAGACGGCGGCTACTCCGAGCCAGCAGGTATGAAAACATGGTTGGAGTCAGTGGGAGTGCCGTCTGGGCGCATCATCATGGATAAAGGGGGTGACGACACTTACAGTTCCTGTGCTAGAGCGCGTGACGTTTATGGGGTGCGTTCTCTTATCGTGGTGACGCAGGATTATCATCTGCCGCGCGCGGTGGCAGTGTGCAAACTGCTCAATATTGATGTGTTGGGGGTACCTGAAACGGAACGCAGCCACAATCTTGAATACCGACGTTATCAAGCGCGTGAACTATTAGCGAATGTAAAGATGCTATTCGACGTGGTGACCGGTCGCACTGTAAACAGCGACGGGGAACATGATGCGCTTCCGCAAGCGTTGAACTCTCCGAGATGAACGTGCTTGTGTTCCCCGACCCGGCCACACGTCATTGCTTACGCAGCGGCGAAAGTGCGGGGGAACGCGGCGCTTTAACTTAACCTACGTCACCCGGCACTCTTGGGAGTATTTGCCGCTGCGTTTTCTCGTGCCTGGTCGCTATTTTTGCGAGTGGCATCAATGTCATCAGCTATATTGGCGATCACCATGCAGATAGTGAGCCACAGTACGGCATCCACTAGCCCACTCAACAAATTTCGTAAGACACCTGCTGGGGAGTAAATGACACCTGAGAACAGCGAGATAAGTACGTCGAGTATCGTAACGGCTGCATACCCCCAACCGATGATACGAAGCAGATTAGGCCAGAATCCTTCGGAACCAAATTTGGTATTTTTCACATTTCGGAACCCGGCGAACGCTTCGCCTTGAATAAACTGACTCATCGCACTGGGGTTTTGTGGTTGCGGTGAGTACGGCGGTTGCGCCGGATATGGTTGCTGCGGGTATCCCTGCGGTGCGTAACCCTGCGGCGAGTAACCCTGCGGCGGCCAGGTTTGTTGACCGGGCTGCGCTGGTGCGGCAGGTGGTACCGGGACGGCACCAGCAAGCGTTGGGTCGGGTGCCCAGGGGGCTACTGGAATGGCAGCCGTGACTTCTGTTTTGGGTGCTGGTACGGCAGGGTTATTTTCTGGCGTAACTGGGGGTGTCGGAACTTGTCCAGTGTTATCGGTAGACATTAAGGTAGCCTCCTTGAGTTCAAAATCGCACCACGGAACCGAAGAACCGCAACACATGCCATGTTAATCTTAGCTGGTGCCAAACGCACGACGTATGCACCGCAGAAAGTCTTACTGCCAAATATCTTGAACCCCGAGTTTTTCCGCTTTTGGATGGTTTTGAAGTTGAATACGGGTTTGGTTAGGTATTTCGTTGTTATTTCGGGGTGATTTCCTGCACCAACGTGGAATATCGTATCTGCGTTTAACGACAAGATTGTGTGTCTTTTCGGATTAACGACAAACTTGTGTACCTTTTCGGATCAGCAACAAATTGTGTACCTTACTTCGGATGTGTCACGGTTAGCTTATTCACCCTACGCAGTCTTTTCCAGCAATGTAAGAGATGTGGTATTCGAGTGGTATTGCTGCGGGTAACGATCTTAGTTTCCCCGCCACTGCGAGGAGCGCAAGGCAGCACAGCACAGCAGCACACAATAACGTACCGAGTCCCCCGTCACTGCGAGGAACATAAGGCGGCACGACGCAGCAGCACACGGTAACGTATCGAGTTTCCCCGTCACTGCGCGGAACATAAAGCAGCACGACGCAACAACACGCAGTAACGTATCGAGTCCCCCCGTCATTGCGAGGAGCGCAAGCGACGAAGCAATCCAGAAAAAGAGTGCTTGCTGAACAAAAAATGATCCCGTTCAATAAACCCGAACTAAAAAGGCTCACATAAACGACACCTAAATAACTGGATTACTTCGCGCCCTTTCGGTCGCTCGCAATGACGGACGATAAATAATCACATAAGAGCGAATATATCCCCACAACGTGCAGCAACCTACGGTGAATAACACTTAAGTAACTGGATTGCTTCGCGCCCTTTTGCTCGCTCGCAATGACGGGCGATATGTAATCGTGCAGTAACGTATTAAGTTCCTCTGTCCTTGCGGGGAGCGTAGGGCGACACAGCGTAGCAATGCACAGTAATGTATTGAGTTTCCCTGTCCTTGCGGGGAGCGTAGGGTAGCACGACGCAACAACGCACGATAACGTATCGAGTCTTTCCGTCATTGCGAGGAGCGCAAGCGACGAAGCAATCCAGAAAAAGAGTGCTTGCTGAACAAAAAATGATCCCGTTCAATAAACCCGAACTAAAAAGGCTCACATAAACGACACTTAAGTAACTGGATTGCTTCGCGCCCTTTTGCTCGCTCGCAATGACGGGCGACAGGTAATCGCGTGATGCATATCACCACTTTGAATAGCTCTGATTTAAACCCAAAATTTACACCACCATAACCACTCCTACACTAAAACGGAAAAACTCGGGTGCAGAGTATCTTGGATGTATAACGCATGTCGACGTGTGCAGAAAACGAGCAAAATGCCACTAGCGCTACCATGACATACGATTCGAACCTAAAAATACCCGCAGAAAAACTCTTTTTAAGCGAGCGCTCCCATCGGATCCCACAGCGGCAGCATGATTGGTTCTTGATCTAATTTGGCAACCAGCTCCGGGGGTAAGTCTTGCTTTGGAACTGCCACCTCAAACACATACTCAGCGAACCAAGAGTCGTTCATGGTGTCATATCCCTTGTCGGAGCGGTCGTCGCCCCAAGAGTTTTCGACGCGGTAGCGACGGATGGTGCCGTCTGGTAACACGTCAATCCCAGTGATAACCATAGCGTGCGTCATCGCTGAAACTCCGAGCTGCAAACGTTCGGCTTTCGTCATGTCGAGCGGTACTCCGTACACACCTTGATAATCAAGGAGGGCGGCATCCCATAACCCGTGATCCCGATCAAACTGTTTACCGACATCACAACCGAACCACACTACTTTAGAATCCTTAAGCGCGGTGTGTACCAACGTCTTGAGCGTATCGGCATCAGTGTTGAGGTAACGCACCGGACGACCGCCCACAACATTGCCGAGATGGTCAACACTCAGCAGCGACCCGTATGGGCTGGTAACCCGGGGATCGTTCACCACGCACACGTAATCATTCAAATCGACGGTGATGTACTTTGCAGCAAACTGGGCGGGTGTCATAGTGCCCATTCGGTTAAATAACTTGTCCTTGTCTCTCCACTGCCAAATGAACTCGGTGGGCGGGGTGCCGAGGTGGATGGCCAGCACCCGATAGCTGTCAGCGATGAACCCCAGTCGCAGTGCGTTGGCATCTTCCCCGTTCGCGACTGCGGCGCGTAACTTTCCGGCGGCGCGGCGCAGCAAGGTGCATAGTGTGTTGTTCATCGCAGCGGTGTTGGATGACGATTCGGTCTCCGGCATGGCGAACTTCGGCACCACACCATATTTTTGCACCAGTGAGACGAACATATCCCACTGACCACCATCACCGATAGGGTCGTCGATGAGACATGCAACGGTGCGATCATCTAGTGGTCGCTCGGCCAGTTCGATCATCGAGGTGAGGAACCAGTTGGCTTTCTCCAACTTGTCCCAGAAATGTAGATAGGTTTGCGAGAACTCAAAGTTATCTACCTTAAGTTCTGAGAGCATGTGTTGCTTAAGGAAGTTCAACCCAGCAAACAGCCAACAACGCCCCGACTTCTTTTGGTTGGTGATCGGCCAAGTGTCGAGTTGAATACTCATTGAGGTGTCGATAGCGGCTACGATGCTTCGATCAAGCGCCACATTTTTCACATCAACATTGCTGACGGCGTTGCGCATCAGCCGTGCGGTTTGATCGGCAGTGAACCTTGCCGTTAGGGCGGCTATCTCGTTTAATTGCAGTGCGGAATCGGACATATGGAGAGCTTACGCCATTTCTTAACAATACTCTGTGCTGCCGATGAGCGAACTGAGATTCGACCATTCGATCTGCGCGTCACGACAGTAATTTATGACCACTCAGCGATGTCTCCCGGTTGAGTACGTATGATATGACTCACGACAAGCGAAATGTGAGGATGCCCATGACAAGAACTATCTCCGATGACGCTGTGCGGCGGCTTTCCGGTGCGATACAGATTCCGACGCTCAGTATGCTCAATTATGCCGATACCGACTTTTCGGCTTTCGACACTTTTCTGCAGTTCCTCCAGGATGCGTTTCCACTGCTTCATGCCACATTGGAGCGGGAACAGGTAAACACCTACGGACTGGTGTATATCTGGCGCGGTACGCGCCCGGAGCGCGAACCGATACTGCTGATGGCGCATTATGATGTGGTACCGGCCGAAGATTTAGCTGGCGAGTGGAAATATCCGCCATTTTCAGGCACAGTGGCCGAAGGACGGGTTTGGGGGCGCGGCACACTGGACATAAAGAGCCAACTCATCGCGCATATGGAAGCCGTCGAGACACTTATTCGCGCCGGGTTCACCCCAGAGCGTGATATTTATTTCGCTTACGGTCACGATGAGGAAATTTCCAGCGGAACGAATGGAGCAACGATAATCGCCGCACTGTTTAAGCAGCGGGGTTTGCGCTTCGCTGGCATTTTGGACGAGGGTGGGCTGGTGGTAACCGGCGCGATTAAAGGTGTGCGATCACCGGTAGCGTTGATTGGGGTGAGCGAAAAAGGACATTGTAACTACGAAATCACCGTGCGGGGCAGTGGCGGACACAGTTCAATGCCTCCGAAAAAAACTGCGCTTGGCCAAGCCGCCGAACTGGTGACGCGGATAGAGCGACACCCGCTGCCTGCACGGCTGACACCCACAGTGCTAACTATGCTGCAGCGAGTCAGTGTTGAAATGGGAGGATTGACGCGCTTTGCGTTACAAAACACCTGGCTGCTCGGCGGACTTGTAAAAAGTTTGCTCGCCAACTCTGCGGAAACAAACGCCATGTTACGCACCACTTGTGCGCCGACGATGGCGCGAGCGAGCGATGCGGAAAACGTATTGCCGCAAACCGCAACCGTAAATATAAATGTGCGTTTACTCGCAGGAGACACCATTGATTCAGTCGCCGCGCACTTCAGAAAATTGGCTGGCGACATGCCGGTCGAGATACGCCCGTTATCGCGGACGGAAGCATCACCGGTTTCGCCCAGCTCTGGCGAGTTTTACGAGCAAATCGAGAAGTTAACGCAAAAATGGTTCCCTGATGCAATAGTTGTGCCCTACCTGGTGATGGGCGGTACGGATTCACGCAAGTACGCCGACAGTAGCGACCACATTTACAGATTCACCCCAATTCAGGTGACGAATGAAGAAAAGAACGCGATTCATAACCGTGATGAAAGTATCAGCATTGAAAACTATGCCGGCATGGTGCATTTTTTTGAAGCGCTGTTGGAAAGTTTCTAGTAGGGGAAGAGTTTATGAACAACATATCCATGACTGATTACGAAACGGCTAGCGCAGAAGTGCGAGCAGAATACGATGATCAAATTGCCAAACATGGGCGAATAACCAACATGAAACGCACTCTGCTACACAATGTTCCCGCATTTAAGGCGTATATGGAGTGGTACACGTTGCAAGGTGAGCTTGCGAGTTTTCTAAGCGAACGAGCCATCGCAGTGTTTTCACACGCTATTTCAAGCGAAAATGACTGTTTGATCTGCAGCGTCTTTTTTCGCAAGATGCTGATCGATGCCGGAGACGACCCGGATAATCTCATTTTGTCGGACGAAGAGCAGCTACTAGTTCATTTTGGACAGGCTATCGTCAAGAATCCACATGTCATCGCGCAGCAACTGTCTGATGCCTTGGCGGCACGCTATAACGAAGAACAAAGGGTGCTGCTGATTGCGTTTGCTGGCATCATGGTGGCAACCAATCTTTTCAACACCGTAGCGCGGGTGGAGTTGGACGAAGTGTTATACAGCTATCAGAAGAAAGCGAGCTGATTTTAATGGGTGATTTCCAGCATAAAACTGTGTTCATCACAGGAGCGGCGCACGGGCAGGGCAGAGAGACTGCGCTTGCTTTTGCAAAGGAAGGGGCGAACATCGTCGCGTTTGATGTGGCGCAGCAGATCGAGTACCCCAGTTATGAGTTCGGTAGCACTGCGGAGTTGCAGAGCCTGAAAGCCGAGATAACGCAGTTGGGTGGCAGTGCTCAAATCGCTGTCGGCGATGTGCGCGATGACACGGCTGTGACAGCGGCCGTTACAACCGCAGTTGAGACGTTTGGGCAGATAGACATACTGTTCAATAACGCGGGCATTTGTGCTTACGCCGAGGCCGACACCATCACTGATGCCGAATGGGATGCGATGCTAGATATCAATCTCAAGGGGCCGATGATAGTTGCTCGGCGCATTATCCCGCACATGAAGGCGCGCGCAAGCGGCGTTATCATCAACAATTCGTCGGTGATGGGGTTGCGCGGCGGGCGGCGACTTTCACACTATGTCGCATCGAAGTGGGGGTTAACTGGGCTTACAAAAGCTTGGGCAATCGAATTAGCACCTTTTGGTATTCGGGTTGCCAGTATCCATCCCACCGGAGTCAACACTGCGATGAACGACGGTCTCGCCGCTATGGAGGGTGCCACGCCAATGGAAATTGCTGAGCGTAGCGCGGGAAATCTTCTACCAGTGCCTTGGGTTGAAGTCGAAGACGTTGCAAATTTGGTGCTGTTTTTGGCAAGTGACAAGGCGCGTTATGTAACCGGAGCACAATTTGTTTTGGATGCGGGGTTGTTGAGCGTATGAGTACAAAAATTGATAGCAAGCTGAAAGTAACGCTGGGTGGTTTGCCGCAGAAAATACATGTCAAATCGAACGATACGACACTTCCGGTGTTGCTGTTCTTGCACGGCGGTCCGGGGGTGATAAACCGGCATGGCGTGCTGGGTGCACACGCCGATTTGCTTGATACTTTCACCTTAGCGACGTGGGATCAGCGCGGAAGCGGCGGCTCTTATTGGGGCGCAGCGCGTGAGACCCTCACCGTGCAACAACTCACCGACGACGCGGCTGAGTTGGTGAGTCGGCTCTGTAAAAGGTTCGATAAGGACAAAATATTCATTATCGGCGGTAGCTGGGGTAGTGAGTTGGGAACGCATCTCGCTTACCAATACCCTGCAAAGATAGCTGCCTACGTCGGCTTCGGGCAGATGGTGGACGGAACTCGAAATGAAGAGTTAAGTTACGCTTTCACACTAGACGCGGCGATTGCGGCTGGGGATACAAAAGCGGTGGCGGTACTTGAAGAACTGGGTAAACCGGAGCGCGGCCAATATAAAGGCGGCTTTGCCGGCATGATGACGCAACGCAGAATCATGATGAAGTACGGCGGTTATTCCCAAAATACGAAAAAGCGTAGTTATTTTTCTTCGATTGTGAAACCGATGCTGCTCTCTGGCGAGTACTCCGTCAGCGATTTAATCGGAGTGGCGCTGGGATACAAGTATGTACTGCAGGCGATGTGGCCCGAAGTTGGGAGCACCGACTTGTTGGCAGCTTGTCCGAAGTTCGAGATACCGTACTTCATATTTGACGGTCGCTTAGATCAAAACACACCTGCGGAGTTAGTGGAGGATTATTTCAACGCGATTACGGCGGTACACAAGGAACTTATTTGGTTTGAAAACTCTGGACATAACCCAATGGGTGATGAACCGGAGCGCTTCAAAACACTTTTACGAGAAAAACTAACCGCAGTTGTCAAAGCCGAACAAGAACGAGGAGTCGTACTATGAGCAATGAAGACAAACCAAAAATTAAAATGGGTGAGAAACTCGGATTTCTCGCATTCTCCAGTTCAAACAACATCGTCTATCAGTTTAAGAGCCTTTACTACTTGTTTTTCCTCACGAATGTGCTGTTGCTCGATATTTTTTGGGCTGGCATGATACTGACGATAGGGACAATTTGGGACGCGGTGAACGACCCACTCATCGGTTATTGGGCAGTCAATCGTCGCTTCAAAAACGGTGAGCGCGTGCGTCCTTTCGCGCTGTGGTATTCGGTTCCGTGGGCGGCTACCGTGGTGCTGCTTTTTACAGATTTTGGTACAAACAACAAGCTGACGATCATAGTGTCACTCGCTATCTATATCGGTTTTGAAGTGTTCAACACTCTTGTCGGAATCCCCTACAACAGCATGAGCGGTCTAGCGACCAACCAGGATGGCGACCGCCGCTCAATCAACGTTTTCCGTAATCTCGGCGGCTGCATCGGGTCAGGCATCGGCGCAGTCGCCTGCTTGCCACTACTTCGACTGTTTGGCGCACTTGGCGAAGATGGCAACCTCAGCAAAACGGGCGGCTCGCACGGCTTCTTCATCGTTGCGGTGATAATGGGCACAATCGTGATAATCGGCAGTTTCATCCACTATTTCACTACGCAAGAGCGCGTCAAGCAGATTTCAGACGATGAGGAGCGACTGAGTGCGAAACGGGTTGCCAGTATGTTATTTGGCTGCAAATCATGGGTTCTTAACATGGTTTACATCATCTGCTACGGTGTCATCAATCTGCTTCTTATGTCCTGTCTGGCTTACTATGCAACGTACGTACTAGGCAGCACTTCGGCTGCGACGTTGATTCAAGCTGCGTACTTGGTGACATCCGTCGCCGCTTCCTTTGTCGTCGGGGCGATAGATAAGAGAATCGGTCGGCGTAAAACTATGATGCTGGCTGCGCTAATATCCATCGTTGGTAAGATTTGGTTTATCTTCGACCCGTTCAACATCGCCGCAATTTATGTGAACGCGATAACCGTGGGCATGGCGGTGACGTTCGCCTTTGTGTTGTTCAACACCAACCGCAACAATATCGTAGACATAATCGAAGCTAAAGAGGGGCGCAGAATTGACAGCATGATCGCCTCAGCCGACAACCTCGCAAGCAAGTTGGCGGTTGCTGGCGCGACACAGCTTGTCGCAGTTTCCTTAGCGAGCGCCGGATATGACGCAAACCTTGCCATGCAACCTGACTCCGCTATAGGCGTTATCAACTTCATGTTGGGGTGGGCACCGGCAGTAGTTTCAGTGGTGATGCTGATCGCTGCCGCATTTTTGACCATCGAAAAGGACTACGCTGCAATCACCCGCAGATAGCGCAGGTGGTTGCAGCGTAAGAAGTAGGAAAAGTAAACGACTCAGAAGTCGGCGAGCGCCGGATTCGATCCGGTGCGGGCATCGCGATCAAGAGCCGTGATAGCGTCCAACTGCTCAGTGGTCAACTCAAAATTGAACACGTCAAGATTCTCAGCGATGCGCGCCGGAGTTAGTGACTTTGGAATCACAATGTTGCCCAATTGTAGGTGCCAGCGGATAGTTATCTGAGCTGGAGTGCGTCCCAGCTCAGCAGCGATACGCACGATGGTGGGTTCGCTGAGATCACTACCGCGCCCCAGCGGACTCCAAGCTTCACAGACAATACTGCGGTTGGCGAGTTCGGCGCGCAGTTCGTTTTGAGTCAGGCTGGGGTGAATTTCAACCTGATTTACGCTCGGTATCTCGCCACTGATGGCATCCAAGTGCGCGACATTGAAGTTCGATACACCGATAGAACGGGTTAGCCCCTCCGCCTTGAACTCCTGCAGCGCGTCCCAGGCTTCAAGGTAGCTGTCGCCATACTTTAGCGTTGCTGGCCAGTGGATTAGGTAAAGATCGATGTGATCTAGACCGAGCTTTTCCAGTGACGTTTCGACGGCTACGCGGGCTGTAGCGTAGTGGTGCATGTCGTTCCACAGCTTAGTGGTGAGGAAGATTTCGTTGCGCCGCAGCCCACTTGCTGCGATAGCCGCTCCAACTCCAACCTCGTTGCCGTAGATGGCGGCGGTGTCGATGTGACGATAGCCAATTCGCAGTGCTTCGCTGACGGCACGTTCGGCATCTTCTTGTGGGATTTTGAAAGTGCCAAACCCCAGTTGCGGTATCTGCACACCGTCAGAAAGAGTGATAATCGGAACAGTCATGGGGTCTCCTTAGTGTCTTTGAGAAACGTTGGCTAATCATATGTACTTGCAAGCCGTAATGGTTCAAACTCCAGATTAGCCGGTTGCTCGGTTGTTCGTGTACAAACATGAGAGAATGGACGGCGTGCCAAGCCTGTCCGCTGAGATTACTGCCCGTATGGTCGCCGTTACCGGAGCTGACCCGGAACTGCGTCCCGCAACTAAAACGCAGTTCGGGCATTACCAGTCGAATATTGCGCTGCGACTGGCGAAAAAAACTGGACGACCGCCGCGTGAGGTGGCCGCTGAGATTGTTAACGCTCTTAACGCCGCCGGGTTCGATGATTTGGCGGAGCCTATCGAAGTGGCCGGACCTGGGTTCTTAAATATTCGATTGCGCGCAACTGTGTTAGCGCGCGCCGTATCAGCCGTCATCGCCGATCCACAGATCGGCTTGTCAATTAGGGATATGCCGCAGACGGTGGTTGTTGATTACTCTGGGCCTAATGTGGCAAAACAGATGCATGTGGGGCATTTGCGTTCCACCATTATCGGTGACTGTCTTGCGCGAGTACTGGAGGCCGTCGGTAATAACGTGATTCGACGTAACCACATCGGTGATTGGGGTAGGCAATTTGGAATGTTGATCGAGCAGATTCTTGACGAAGGTCTTGACCTGGACACGCTTGACTTAAGTGGTGCTGAGGAGTTGTATCAGCGTGCCAACGCTCACCTGAACGCCGATGCAGAGTTTGCGGAGCGCGCCCGCAGCCGAGTGGTGGCGTTACAAAGCAAAGATTCCTGCACAATCGCTATTTGGGAGCGGCTAATCGAAGTGTCACTCACCGGGTTCGATGCCAGCTATGCCCGAATGAATGTCTTGTTGACTAGGGATGATGTCGCAGGAGAATCTAGTTACAACAGCCTATTAGCGCCAGTATGCGCTGATTTAGAAACTCGTGGGATAGCGGTACAAGATCAAGGTGCGCTGGTGGTGTTCGTCCCGGGTTTTGAAGCTCCGGCGATTTTGCGTAACTCTGCTGGAGGTTACGGTTATGACATCACCGACGTAGCCGCTATCCGACAGCGCGTGGAAGAACTACACGCTGATCGGCTCATCTATTTAACTGACGCGCGACAGGCTGATCATTTTCATAAAGTGTTCGCGGTGGCGCAGTTGGCTGGATATTTGCCCGAGCGGGTGTCTGCTGAGTTTGTGGGGTTTGGCATGGTATTGGGACTGGACGGCAAACCTTTCAGAACCCGCGATGGCAACACCGTGCATCTTTCCGAACTGTTGGACGAAGCGGAGCAGTTGGCAGCCCCCGAAGTCGCGTTGGCTGCCATCAAGTATGCCGACCTCAGCAACGGATTACAGAAAGATTATGTGTTTGATCCGGAACGCATGGTGACCACTACTGGTGATACCGGCCCATACTTGCAGTACGCGCACGCTCGGGTATGCCAGATTCTTAAGCGAGCCGCCGCCGAAGATATGGCGATCGGCACGAACGTCACTGTGCTATCTGAGGTTGCTGAAATAGAGTTGGCATTAGCGCTCACCAGATTCTCTGATGTGGTAGACGAAGTGGCGCTAGCGCTCACCCCACATAAACTTTGCACATACCTGTTCGAGTTAGCCAGCAAGCTTTCCAACTTCTATGAGCAGTGTCCGGTGTTGAAATCGGTTGATGCGTTACGTTCGTCGCGGCTAGCGCTCTGTGATGCCACCCGCCGAGTGTTAGCGCGCGGGTTGAATCTGCTGGGAATCGCAGCTGTGGAACGGATGTAGTTAGTTCGTTAGCAGAGCACTTGCATTTTGTAAACGTAGCGTTTTTATGCACATATGTCCGTACCTATCGGGAAGAATCAATAGCAGCTTGCGCTACAGGCTGATGAGACCGGGAGGTAGCATTAGCGCTTGATAAGCAGGGTAGACTCAAGAACGGAGTGAGGAGGGTGCTAAATGGGGATAGGCTACGTGTTGCAGCGGATGCGTAACATGGACTGGGCTGGTCCGTGGCGCGTTGCCGCTAAAGTGAGAGATCGTAGTGGGAAAAATCGCTTACTTGCACTGAGCGACATTCTGTGGTGCGGGCTTATATACCAAGCTGGATATTGGGATTATGACGTGTTCCAAATGGAACGCACTAATGCGCGACAACGGGCAACGTTCGTCACTCGGGGAATGAATAATCAGCTCGTCAAGAAGCTTTGTGACTCGGCATACTTCGATGTGATGCGCGATAAAGCACAGTTCTATGAGCGGTTCGGAAACTATCTAGGCAGACGTTGGACGCGCGTGGAGTCACTTAGCGATGCCGAGTTCGTCGCTTGGCTAGGTGACGTAGCCGAAGTGGTAGCGAAGCCGCTTGGCGGTATGTGCGGTAAAGGTGTGGAGCGGTTGCGGGTCGCTGATTTTTCCAGTGCGAGCGCACTGTTGGCTTACTTGAAAGAGCAGGAGTTCTGGACGGTGGAGGTCGTGCTCCAGCAACACCCAGAACTGGATAAGCTGTATCCCGGTGCGATCAACACCGTAAGGATCGTCACAGTGACTAAGGGTGAACGCAGTGCCATCGCCGCTGTCTACCTGCGAATTGGTCACGGCAGACCAGTTGATAACTTCAACAGCGGCGGTATGGTAACTCCTGTAGATGTGGCAACGGGACAAGCCAAGTTTTCGGCAGTTGACAAGGCTGGGAATGTGTATCCTGTGCATCCCGAGACCGGTACTAAAATTCCCGGTTTTCAAATCCCAAACTGGCAGGCTTGCAAAGCATTAGCTAAAGAAGCGGCGTTACGCATCCCGCAACTCGGCTTGGTGGGCTGGGATATTGCTAGTACTCCAACCGGTCCGGTGCTAGTTGAAGGAAACGATTTCCCCGGCCATGACATTTATCAACTCCCCGAGCACACCCCAGATGGAATCGGTATGCTTCCGAAGTTTCAGGTAGCGATCGCTAAGGTTTCGCATGCCACATCGGGAGAGCACCGATGAGCCGAATTGTGCAGAAGTTTGGGGGGTCTTCGGTGGCGGATGCCGACTCCATCAAGCGAGTTGCGCGACGAATTGCAGACACTAAAGCCGCTGGCAATGAGGTGGTCATCGTAATCTCGGCCATGGGTGACACCACAGACGAACTGCTTGAGTTAGCGCACCGCGTCAGCCCCAGCCCCACCCCCCGCGAACTTGATATGCTGCTCACCACAGGCGAGCGACAATCAGCCGCACTACTAGCGATGGCGCTAGCCGATCTGGGAGTTCCGGCGCGTAGTTACACCGGTTCTCAGGCTGGAGTGCTTACCACTAGCCAGCATGGCAACGCTCGTATTATTGACATCACTCCGGGTCGCATTATGACTAGCCTTGAAGAAGGCAACGTTGTTATCGTCGCCGGTTTTCAAGGCGTTGCGCAGGACACAAAAGATGTCACCACTTTAGGCCGTGGCGCATCCGATACCACCGCAGTGGCGTTGGCGGCGGCGATGAAAGCTGACTTCTGTGAGATTTACACCGACGTTGACGGGGTGTTCACCGCTGACCCACGTATCGAAGCAAAAGCTCGACAGATTCCAGTTATCGATTATGAAGACATGCTGGAGTTGGCTGCGTCGGGAGCGAAAGTGCTGCATCTGCGCTGCGTGGAGTACGCCCGCGCCGAGAATGTCCGAGTACATGTACGTTCGTCTTTCTCTTATCAACCTGGTACCTGGCTGGTCGATAGTTCAGCAATCGAAATGAAAGGCTCTAACATGGAGCAGGCCATCATCTCTGGAGTTGCCCACGACACCTCAGAAGCAAAAGTCACTGTGGTGGGGGTACCGGATACTATCGGTATGGCGGCGCGCATTTTTGACATCATCGCCACTCGCCAGATCAATGTGGACATGATTGTGCAAAATGTGAGCCGCGAAGGAGAAGGGCGTACCGACATCTCATTCACCTGTTCACAAGGCGAACGCGAAAAGGCGGTAGATGCACTCAACCTAGCCAAGGCCGAAATCGGGTTCTCTGATGTGATGTGGAACGATGCTGTCGGCAAGGTGAGTGTGGTTGGTGTCGGAATGCGCACCCACCCCGGCGTTACTGCCAAATTTTTCGGGGCGCTCGCTAAGGCGGAAGTAAACATCGACATGATCTCCACTTCTGAGATTCGAATTTCGGTGGTGGTGGATATTGCCGACGTGCGTGCCGCAGTGCAAGCTGCGCATACTGCGTTTGGTTTAGACGCCGATAACGACGCTACAGTGTATGCCGGTACCGGGCGGTGAAACGAGACTGTGCTGACCTTACTACGCTTTTTCGTCGCGCTGTGGGCGGCGAAGCTCACCATCTGGTTCCGCCGAATAACAAAGGCTGAAAGTAGTGACATTCCCGGACGGGTAGCTATGCATTTGTTCCCGGAGTTTTTGGCTGTCCTGCGTAAACCACCGAAAGTCATCTGCATTACGGGAACGAACGGCAAAACAACCGTCTCTAATCTTGTTACGGATGCGTTGCGTGCCGAAGGGTATACCGTTGCCAACAACTCAACCGGATACAACACTCGAAATGGTGTCGCGCTCACGCTCATTGAAGAAAGCACATTTTGGGGGCGTCCCCGAACTGATGTCGCCGTGCTAGAAACATACGAACACAGTTCGGCAACGCTGTTCCCGGCTTTACATCCTGATTTTGTGGTGTGCACCAATATCATTCGGGATTCGGTTCCTTTCAACGGGTATCCAGAGTTCATCGCCGGGCTGATTGAAAGTGGCATTCGACCCGAGATGACACTTATCCTTAACGCCGATGATCTTATCTGCGCAGCGCTCGGTGCCTGCGGAAGCCGCAAGGTTATGTTTGGTGTCGGTTTACAACCCGACGACACCGTAACTCCAACCGGTACGGCGTTAGATGTGCTGGTATGCCCTGAATGCCAAACGACGTTAATTTGGGATTATTGGCGTTATAGCCACATCGGGCGAGCACACTGCCCGGAATGTGGGTTCGCATCACCGGAAGCGGACTATCTCGTAACCAGTATCGACTCCGGAGCACAAGCACTGACGATTACTTGTCCCAACTCGTCCGTAACCAGCGCGGATGAACAACTTAGTTGCCATTTATTCGTTAACAATATGGCGAATATTTATAACCAAGTGACGCTCGTCGCTCTGTTACATGAGTTCGGAGTTGCGTTGCCGCGCATAGCAGAACTTTTTTCCGCGATAAACATTGTTCCAGACCGCTGGGCTGAAGATAGCGTGGGTGAGGTAACTATCATCCGTCAGCTTGCAAAAGGACAAGTTGGCACGGCTTGCTCCCGAGCTTTCTCCTATATCGCCGGCCTTTCTGGGAAAAAAGCTATGGTTCTTAACTTGGATGATGTGCATCATATTCAAAATGATGTGGAGAACACTTGCTGGTTATACGATGCCGACTACGAGTTTTTAGCGAACTCTGGAATAGAACAGATTGTGGTGGGTGGTGTCCGGCGCCATGACCATATACTGCGGCTACTAATCGCCGGAGTTGAGCCTAACCGCATTCGAGGAGTCGCAGACGAACTCAGCACTGCGGATATGCTTTCTTTGGATAATATCGACACCATTTTGAACGTCTACAACGAAGAGAATATTTTCACAACCGGTGCGGTGATCCAGGATCGTTTCATCGAACGATTGCGTTCTGAGCGGGGGGATAGCCATGCGAATTGAGATGCTATTCCCTGATGTCGCTAATCTTCACGGCGACAACTTCAACGTCACTTATTTGTCGCAGTGCCGTCCTGACAGCAAGGTGATTCGTACGTTGTTGAACGATACGCCAGCGTTCGTCACTACGGCAGTTGATCTGATCTATCTAGGCCCGATGAGTGAGCGCTCGCAGAGGTGGGTGATCGAGCGACTCTGGCGCCATCGCGGTCGTATCGCAGAGCTGATTGAAAATGGTACAACATTCCTTTTCACACACAACGCTATGGAGGTGCTGGGTGAGCGTATCATCGACGTAACTTCGGGGCGCGACACCACCGCCTTAGGGATATTCCCGTTTACTACTTCCGTAGATACCGGCGCACGCATCAACTCGAAAGTAATTGGTGACGTAGCGGGTGCGCGGGTAGTGGGGTATAAGAGCCAATTTTCGTCGATTTGGGAAACTGCCGCTCTGCCGTGTTTTTTGGAAGCTAGCCGCGGACTTGGTCGGAATCGAGAAACCTGTCTGGAAGGAGTGCACGTCAATAACTTTTTTGGCACTTCACTGCTCGGCCCGCTGCTTATTATGAACCCACTCTTTACCAAGGAACTGCTGAAACTTATGGATAGCAACGTTGCACCTACCTTGGCATACGAAAAAGAGAGCATGGCTGCCTATCAAGCCAGACTCACAGATTTTGCGGATACAAGTAGGTGGCATCCTAGGGAAAAAGTGACCGGTGAACGATAGCGTAGCAGCGAGAACTACTCGCACCGAAACCCCGCGATTGCTGTCTGCAACGCTCATCATGTCCTCCGGTACTGTCGTCTCTAGAGTGTTGGGGTTTGCCAGAGTGTTGTTAGTGGGCAATCTTCTTGGTAATAACTCTCGGCAAGGGACAATCTTCACGGTGGCTACCACCGTGCCCACTAGCCTTTACATGTTGTTGGCCGGGGGGGCGCTTAACGTCGTACTGGTACCGCAGTTAATACGTCATATCCATGAGGACGAGGACGGCGGTGAGGCGTACACCAACCGGATAGTCACCGCCTTTTTATTGTTCGTGGCTGCTGCCAGCGTAGTGCTCACCATAGCAGCGCCGTTAGTGACCGCTATTTATTCTGATTCCGAATGGCGACAACTTCCTGAGCTTGTCGAGCAGTACCGATCAATGGTGTTGCTGATGACGCTTTGCCTGCCGCAGATTTTCTTCTGGGGTATGTTTTTTGTAGGCGGACAAGTACTAAACGCTCGGGGTTCATTCGGCCCGATGATGTGGGCACCAGTAGCAAACAACGCGGTGCAAGTAGTAGTGCTGGGGTTGTACGCTGCGATCTGGGGTTTCGAAACCGACACATCAGGGCCTTTCAGCACGTCTCAGTTGCTGCTACTGGGTATCGGCTCATTTGTTGCCGTCGTGACGCAAGCTATCACGTTGTGGCTGTTTATGAAACGAGTCGGTTTCCGGTATCGCCCGAGGTTCGATTTTGTCGGCACTGGCTTAAGACAGACACTCTCTATTGCCAAATGGACGTTATTACTCGTTGTCGTGGGGGAGATAGGTTCGTGGGTGTTCACTCAAGTGGGATCAGGTGCGGTAACCGGCGGCAGCGGTGCTGGCAATATGGTCTATGAGGCGGCGGCAGTTGTACCGCTGTTGCCACATTCGCTGGTCACGGTTTCCATCGCTACCGCCCTGTTTCCAGAGCAATCACGCCGGGCAGCCAGTGGGGATTACTCCGGTTTAGCTAACCTGTTAACGAAAGGTATCCGGTTATCGGTGACGATGATATTCCCGCTCGCGCTGTTGTTAATCGTTCTTGGGGTACCTATTGCGTCACTTTTTTATTCGGCTGAAAAAGGCGGCATACTTGTGGGCTGGACGCTCAGCGTTCTCGGCGCAAACCTGATTGGTTATACGTTCCAATTTTTAGTATTGCGAACGTTCTACGCAATGGAAGATACCAAGAGTCCATTTTTGGCGACCTTAGTACTTGAAGCGGTAAGGATGTCCGCTGTGCTGGTTGCTTTTGCGGTCGTGGGGGTTGGTTCGGAGAAAGTTGCCCCCGTACTTGCAGGCTGTTATACGGGGGCATGTGTTGTAGAAACCGTATGGGCGATGTGGCGCCTACATCGTCGCGTACCACAGATTGTATTTAGCGGCACAGTAGCTTTCGCAGGACGAGTGTTACTTGCTAGCGCTCCAGGTGCGCTCTTAGCTTGGGGGATATGCCAACTGCAAACCGAGTATTGGCCAGGCTTCTGGGGGCAGCTCACCGGACTTGCCATCGCTGGGCTGAGCGCTCTCGGCTTTTACCTGCTAGGCACCAAAATATTACGGGTACCCGAGATATGGTCTGTCATTTCGCAGGTAAGCGACAAACTTAAAGGTCGTTCGTGATTGAGTTCGCTCAGCTAAACATCAGTTCTTAACAATGCTAAAAACGCTGTTCGTGATCATTGGTCCCGGTTTCAATTTGGAAGCGCAACACCTATCCTGTGGTGTGTCAAAGCATCACTGGAAGGGGTTGCGCTATGGGTCAAGTGTATGTTCATTTGGGTTTGGATGAGCGGATTGAGATTGA
>JAIRZI010000076.1 GCA_031267295.1 Propionibacteriaceae bacterium
CCGCCATATTCACTAATGGGGAAAGTGAACATATAAAACTCGTGGTGAATGTAGACGATTCGTTGACTGCGGCTGCCGGTGGCAGTGTTGCAAACTCTGCAAGTTCCAGAATGCTTCTACTGCTACCTGTTACGGCACTCGGACTACTTACCCTACTAACCGAACATAAACGGTGGCTACACCGAACTAAATAAGTTAGCAGTAGCCGCTTAAAATCTGACACCGGAGTAGACTATTTAGACCGATAACTTGATAACGAGGGGAACTGATTGTGTCCACACCGAAGTATCCAGGTCTACCTGAAGTGATCAATGGCAATGGCGCGGTTGCCCATGTCATGAAGCATGTGTGCGGAGGTGTCATCGGCTATCCGATTACGCCATCTACCGAGATTGCTGAGAACTTCGAGGCGGCGCGCGCCGAGGGTCAACTCAACGTTTGGGGTAAACATCCCTTTTTCGTGGAGACTGAAGGCGAGCATTCAGCTCAAGGCGGTGCGTTGGGTGCAGCTATGGCAGGTGGGAACTTCATATCTAACGCATCGTCATCACAAGGCATTTTGTATGGCCTAGAGGAACATTACGCCACTGTTGGTAAACGCATCGGCGGCTTTGTGTTGCAGGTAGCCGCCCGGGTGGTCACCCGGTCAAGTCTCAATGTGATGGCAGGACATGACGACATCTATTCCCTCATCCCCGCCGGTTACACCATTTTGTTCGGCTCCAATCAGCAGGAAGCCGCCGACATGGCAGCCATCTCCTACCGGGTGTCGTCGTTATCACTCATCCCCGTCGCGTCCACAATGGACGGCTTCGCTACGTCCCATGTAATGAGCGAAGCTAACCTGCCAGAGCCGGAACTCCTCAAGGAATACCTAGGCGACCCCGCCGGACGTATCCCCTGCCCGAGTGTCGCGCAAGAAATACTCTTCGGAGCAAAGGGGCGCGTCTGGCAGTTGCAACGCTTCATTACCCGCCACGCCACCGAGTTTGACGACGTGTCCGCCCTCAACGCATATCTGGAGAAAACCGCCGCCGCCTTAGAAGACGACGACACCGCCGCTGGCATCGCCGCCACACTACCGTTTGTACCAGTTGCGCTACAAAACCAGTGGAGAAGGCAGTGGAAAGGAGCTTGGAAGAAAGGCACTCGGCAACTCTGCCCCGCGCTCGTCGACCCGAATAACCCCGGAGTGAGCGGCCCAGTGCAAAACCAGCCGGATTTCCAAGCCACTGCCGTTGACCATCGCACTCATTTTGCGGCAGCAGTGCCCGGCATCATCAAGCAGGCTTTCACCGAATACGCAGCACTCACCGGCCGCGATTATGCACCCGTGATGGGATATGACTGCGAAGATGCCGATTACATCATGGTGGGTCTCGGTTCCATCACCGAAGACGTGCGAGCCGTGCTACCCGTGCTGCGTGCCGCCGGGTTGAAAGTGGGCGTGGCTAGTGTCAAAGTGTTGACACCGTTCCCAGAAGCTGAACTCGTTCAACTGGTACGCAACGCTAAAGCGATCACCATACTGGAACGTTCCGACGACACCGCGCTCACTCGCGCACTCACCCAAGCTCTGCTGCACGCGCGAGCCAACGCTGATGCCAAGGTACGCTGCGAAACAACTCCATACCCCGAGATCGGCGAGTTAACTACCGTGCCTCGGCTCACCACCGCAATCTTCGGTCTCGGCGGCCATGACGTGCAACCGCGTCACATCGTCGCCGCATACAAACGGATGGCGACCGGCAACCCCACTCCCCTTATCTACCTTGGCAGCCAATTCTTTGTGAAGAACCCCACCCCGGCGCTGGCGGCGTTACAAGACAAACTGCGCGCAGCCTACCCCGAAACCGAATTGATGGCGCTCGAAACCGAGCCAAATCCACAGGTGCTACCACCGGAGGGTATGCGTATTCGCTTCCACTCAGTGGGCGGTTACGGCACCATCGCCACCGGCAAGCTGCTCACCGACATTCTGGCTGGCGCACTCAACTTGCACAGCAAATCAGCCCCGAAGTATGGCTCAGAAAAATCCGGTGCCGCCACCAACTACTACGTCACTTTAAGCCCGGAACCGGTGCTACTCACCAACGCCGAGTTGGAAGATGTCGAGATCGTTGTCGCTCCCGACCATATGGTGTTCGCGCACACCAACCCGTTAAAAGGCTTGGTCACAGGCGGCACTTTACTAATGCAGTCCGATAAATCCCCGCTTGACGTGTGGCGATCACTACCACCAGCCGCTCGCAAAACCATCCGGGAACGCAGTATCAGATTTTTCGTAATCGACGCTTTTGCGGTGGCCAGAAACCACGCCCCACGCCCCGAGCTGGAAGCCCGCATGATGGGTATCGCTTTCATCGGTGCCATCGTGGCAAACGTAGACCGCATCAGCAAAGGCAGTTCGCGTGAACAGGTCGCCGAACTAGTTCGCCATGAAATTGAAAAGAAGTTTGGACGTAAAGGTGCCGCCATCGTGGAAGGTAACATGTCCGTCATCAAGGACGGCATGGCAGCCCAAGCTATCAACTATGACGCACCGGAGTTCTTAGCGGTAGACACCGAACCGCAAACCGCGAAGTTAGCCGTGCTCTCTGGGCTAATGACACCCGAATTGAACGCCGAACGCGGCGCTGGATTATTCGACCCCGGTTACTGGGATGAAATCATGGCTCGACCATTCCGCGAAGGTAGCATCGCGGAAGCTCCGGTGATGCCAGGTCATGGCATGTTCATGCCGGTGGGCACCGGACAAGCAAAAGATAAAGGCATTTTCCGGCGCACGATACCGGCATGGAACCCGGACATCTGCACCTCCTGCATGGAGTGCACTATGGCATGTCCCGACGATGCCATCCCCAACACGGTACATGAGACTGTTGACGTGCTGTTGCTAGCCATCAACCACAGCGGCATCACCGGCGAAGCGCTCACCACATTGCGTCAAATGGCACCCGTTTGGGCTGACTTGACGCACCAAGTATTCAACGCTAACTCGAAAATCCGAGCGTTGCCGGTAGCGGCAGCCGAAGCGGCTAAACAACTGCCGGAGAACATTGAGTTCACCCGCCACCACGATGCCATTATGACGGAGTTGACACGTCTGCCAGTGGCGCGCACCCGAGCGATCTTTGATTCGGTTGAGAAAAGCGCGCCGGGAACTGGAGCACTGTATTCGGTGGTGGTCGATCCGTGGAAATGCACCGGCTGTTTGCAGTGCGTCGCGGTATGTCCGCCACACGCTCTCACTGCGCGCGAACAAGACGATGACACCATACCTCAGTTGGCAATGCGTTTTGAACGACTTGCCGAACTGCCAAACACTCCGCAGCGGTTCACCGCTGACGCAGTAAAGCCGAACGGCGATCTAAAACGCGTGCTGCTCGACCACAAAAATTACTATGCGATGCTCGGAGGTCACGGTGCTTGTCGCGGTTGCGGTGAAGTGAGCGCCACTCATCTGGTTTCGGCGTTAACTCAAGCAATCGGCACAACTAGCCAGCAAACTCACTTAAACGAACTCGAAAAGCTCATCGCAGACCTCGACAACAAGCTCAGCGAGCTGCAAGCTGCGGCTCCCACTTCGGTATCGCTTGCAGAGGGCGGCTGTGATAAACCGGAAAACACCACCGCTGCCGCGCAGAATACCAGCGCTCGAATCGCACGCATCCAAGGGCTTATCGCCACTTTAGAGCAGCAGTTATATCTCGCTGAATCTGGCCCCACCGGGTTTGGGCCGGCCACCCACGTCATCGCTAACTCCACGGGCTGCTCGTCGGTGTACGCCTCGACAATGCCTTTCAGCCCGTTTGCGGTGCCGTGGGTCAATGGGTTGTTCCAAGACGCGCAGCCGTTTGCGGTTGGGCTGTATGAAGGTATAGCTAGCGCACTGAACGCAGAAATCAAAGCAACCCGTATCGCCAGAATGGAGTTGGCGGATAACTATCAGCCAGCCGAAGCCGCAGCACTCGACACGCTAAGCTGGCACGACTTCACCAACGAAGAGCGGGCGCTGCTACCAACAGTGTTCACCATCTCTGGGGATGGTGCCGCATACGACATCGGCTTCGGTGCCATGAGTCGCGTGTTGGCTTCCGGTACCCCGATTAAAGCGATGGTGCTAGACACCGGTGCTTACTCCAACACTGGCGGTCAGGCATCGACTGCTTCGTTCACCGGTCAAGATTCTGACCTTTCACGTTTCGGACGTGCGCACGGCGGCAAACGCGAAACTCGTAAAGAGTTGGGGCTACTGGCAAGCTTCCACCCTCATGTTTATGTGGCCGCGACAGCTCCGTCGTTCCACAGCCACTTCTTGCAGGCTGCCGCCGGGCTGATCGGCTATCAAGACGGTGCCGGTCTGTTCGTCGTCTACACCCCGTGCGGTACTGAAAACGGTTTCGCCGAAGACCTCTCAAACGCTCGTTCTAAAGCTGCGGTGCGCTCGCGGATGTGGCCGCTGTTCGTCCACGATCCACGCAAAGGCGAAACGTTAACCGAACGATTCAGCTTGGATGGCAACCCCGATATTGACGGTCTCTGGACTAATCGTACTTTGGAGTATTTCGACGCTGACGGCACTATCAAGACCATTAAAACGCCGTTCACTCCAGCCGAGTTTGCGTACGCTGAGGGTCGTTTCGCCAAACAGTTCAAGCTGCTGCCAGCGGATGCCGCCGGGGTGCCGATCTGCGAATACATCGAATTATCTGACGCTGCGCGAGTTGGGAAAGTGCCCTACATTTACGCCACCGACGATTCTGGGAAACTCATCAAAGCTCGTTGTTCGGCAGCAATCGTGTCATTAGTGGAGGATCGTTCGCATTACTGGCAGTTGTTGCAGTCTCTCGCTGGCCGACATAGCGCACAACTCAGCGCAAGCCATGCCCGAGAGGTCGCTGATCTCAAAGCGGCTTATGACGACGCGGTACATGCCAAGGACGCGACAATCGACCAAATCGCAGCAGCGCTAGCCGAAGTGGCTACCGCTAGCAAGGCTCCGGCTGGTTTGTTGGCTGGGTTGGGCTTCGGAGGTGGTAGCCCGGCAAGCACCACACTTACTAGCTCCGGCGAAGCTACCCAACCAGAAGTAGTGACAGGTGAGAAACCAATTTGGTTGGATGTCGCCGACGAACCGCAGTGCGCCAACTGTGCCACCTGCTATCAGGAGTTGCCACAGTTATTCGAACCCATCACCATCATGGTTAACGGGCAACCCAAAACAGTGGCTCACATGAAGCAGGCAGCACTTACCGGGTTGGAGATCACCCCGGAGCTTACAGCCAGATTCAAGCGCGTCAAGGACACCTGCGATTCGGAGATAATCAAATGAGCGCCACCATAACTGATGACCAGTTGGCGGTGTTGCAACGCCAAGCCACCATAGAGCCGAGCGCTTTCCGGGGTATTTATGCGGGGGCGGCACTCAACGCAGTTGCCTGGGAGTTCCAGCAGAACGACTTGTCAGCCGAGTTCACGCAACGGCTCTGGACGATGTTGCAACGTGGCGATGATTCGTCCCAGCTCATCATGCGTTTCATCTGGGATCTTCCAGTGGGCAAAAAGCGCATGTTCATTAGAGCGTTAGGGTTGCACCTCACACAGCAGTATCCAATGTTCGCAGCCCTCTGCGACGATTGGCCAGCTGGCAACTCGATTCCGCCCTATATCCGGGAACCGGAGGAACGCAGTAGCGATTTCGAGTTGGTAAATATGGGCTATCTGGGGTATCAAAACATCGGTTATACCCTACGCGACGTGGAGTTGTTCGTCTGGCTGGAGGCGTTGCGTGACAAGCAGTGCGCTGAGATGCCTTGTGAATTGGGCAAGCTGCTGGGTACGCATGGCGAACGTAAAGGCGGTTGCCCGGTACATATTCATATCCCGTTGATGTTCAATCTGCTGGGCACTGGGCGTTTCGATGAAGCACTCCAGATGCTACAGGAATGCAACCCGCTGCCGAACGTTACCGGTAGAGTTTGCCCGCAAGAGTTGCAGTGCCAAGGGGTGTGCATTCATAAGCACTCTATGACTATCGGTCAAGTGGAGTGGTTTCTTCCCGAATGGGACAAGGCCGCTCATCCGGGTCAGGCTGTTGAGCGACTGAAAAACACCCCAAACCCATGGCAAACAGCAACAAAACCCCCGGTTGCCGTAGTGGGTTCCGGGCCATCCGGGTTGATCTCCGCGTACCTGCTGGCAGCCGATGGCTACCCCGTGACGGTGTTTGAAGCATTCCACACGCTCGGCGGCGTGCTGCGTTACGGCATTCCAGAGTTTCGGTTGCCGAACCAACTCATCGACGACGTGGTGGCAAAAATTGAAGCGCTCGGCGGGCGTTTTGTGCGTAACTTCGTCGTTGGCAAAACTGCAACATTGCAGCAGCTACGTGATGCCGGGTTCGTGCGTATCTTCGTCGGTTCTGGTGCCGGGCTACCGCAGTTTATGAATGTTCCCGGCGAACATCTGCTGAACGTGATGAGCGCCAACGAGTTCCTCACTCGGGTGAACTTGATGCAAGGCCACCGTAGCGGATTCGAAACACCACTACCGAGCGTCGCAGGTAAAAAGGTGATGGTGATCGGCGGTGGCAACACTGCGATGGATGCTTGCCGTACCGCTAAACGATTAGGCGGTGATGTCACTATCGTCTACCGACGCACCCGTTCCGAAATGCCGGCGCGCGTCGAAGAACTCGAACACGCATTAGAGGAGGGTGTGCAACTTGCCGCTTTGCGTAACCCTGTCGAGTTTATCGCCGACGATGCCGGTAGCGGTTTTGTAAAGGGAGCCAACGTCGCAGTGATGGAGTTAGGGGAACCGGATGCCTCTGGTCGTCGCACTCCACAAGCCACCGGCGAAACGGTGTTCATGGCAGCCGATCTGGTGATTATGGCGCTGGGCAACACCGCCAACCCCATCATCAAAGACTCCGAACCTCGACTTTCAGTTTCCCAGCGCGGCACCATTAACTTGGCAGGTAACGACACCCAAGAAACCTCACTAGCCGGTGTCTTTACTGGCGGTGATGCGGCTCGGGGCGGCTCCACCGCCATCCGGGCAGCGAGTGATGGCCAGAGTGCGGCGCGTGAGATTCTCGCTGGCACTGCTGACGTTGCACCAAACGAAATCCCAACGTTGGTAGCTACTGCTTTGCGCTACACCGACCAGGCGGCATCACGTTTCACAATTTTGGCGAAACGCAACCTTTCCAGCGGTATTGAAGAGTTCGTCATCAATGCGCCTGTAACTGCTCGGTCGGCACAGGCAGGGCAGTTTGTGCGCGTTCTCACCGATGAACACGGCGAGTTGGTGCCGTTGACGTTGGCGGATTGGGATGCGGCAGCGGGCACCATCACTTTAACGATTCAAGCTATGGGAGCTTCTTCAATTTTGATGAACCAGATGCAGGTAGGGGATGCTTTCGCAGGTATCGCTGGGCCACTGGGTCGCCCGTCCGAGATTGAAAACTATGGGGCGAATAAAACTGTGGTGTTCACCGCCGGCGGTCTAGGGTTGCCGCCAGTGTATCCGATCGCTAGGGAGCATCTGCGACGCGGCAACCACGTCACTCTAATCATGGGGTTCCGCTCTAAAGAACTCATGTTCTGGGTGGGCGACGGCGAACGGGTGCAGGCTCTGCAAGCTGAGTTCGGCGATCTGCTGGAGTGCGTCTACACCACCAACGACGGTTCTTTCGGCATCGAAGGTTTTGTCACCATACCGCTGAAAGAGATGCTAGACGGCAATTCTAAGCTACCAATCGCCGAAGTGGTCACTATTGGCCCGCCGTTGATGATGCGCTCGGTTACCGACCTCACCCGGCCATATGGGGTGCACTGCGTGGCATCGCTAAACTCCATCATGGTAGATGCCACCGGAATGTGTGGCGCTTGTATGGTGCCGGTGATTATAGACAACAAGCTGGTACGCAAACATGCCTGTGTGGATGGCCCCGAAATCGATGCCCACACTATCGACTGGGACAAGTTCCTACCCCGATTTAACATCTTCAAAGCTCAAGAGGCGCAAGCAAAACTACGCCACGGTTTTTAAGAGCGAACCGTTAAACAGGCTCAATAAAACTCAAGATAACTAGCAACTAGTGAATAGGTACCGCCGGTTCACGTTAGTAGCTGCGAAAAAACACGAGACCCGCCCTCGTCAAGAGGGCGGGTCTCGTTAGTTTTGCCTTGATGTGGCGTTAGTGCTTATGCACTACCCCACGGCGGGAGCATCAACAAAGCCCAGGTCACGATCGGGGTACCCACGATCAAGAGCCAAGACCACAAGAAGATGCCCTTGTAGGTGTAGTCGGCCTGATGAGCGGCGTTCGCCACTGCCAGAGCACCGTTCGTCGAGTACGGCGAGCAGTCCACTGTTGAAGCCGAAACTGCGAGTGCGGTTAGCAACATGGTCACCGACAGCACAGCAGGCTGATCGGCGGTACCAGCCATGAACGGCACCGAGATCGGAATCAAAATCGGGAACAGACCCGTGGTGGAAGCGTAAGCCGACACCAAAGATGCCACGAAGAAGATGATGATGCAGGTGAACAGCGGCGAGCCGGCCTCAGCAGCCAGGGTGCCAACCCACTTCACGATGCCATGCTTCTCCAACATGGACACATAGGTAACGATGCCGCAAACCAACAACAGGGTCGGCCAAGCGATCTGCGAGACGGCACCCTTAGCTGCCTTCGGGAAGATCAAGGTCAACACTGCGCCGATAGCCAGTGCCGTCCAGCCAACGTCGATGTACGACGTGAGCTTGACAGTGCTTTCAGTAACTTTCTCGACACCATCAACCACCGTAGTGGTGGTCTTAGTCCAAGAAATCAAAGCCGCCGCGATCACCAAACCAGCGAGCACTACGATACCCAGCAGGGTAGCGGTGCGCTCACCATTCAAGGTGATGTTGGTATCGATCTTCGATTCGCCGGAGAAGTCGCCGAACTCCTCATCAACCAGGCTCTCAGCGGAACCTTCAAGGTCGATGGACTCGTCTTTCTCTGCGTTAGCAACTTCAGCTTCCGTCGGGCCAGCCTTCGGATACATCAGCCACGAAGCAACAACCACGAGCAGGAAGATCAGGAAGCCAACGCCCCACATCGCCATGTGGCTGAAGTTGGTGTTTAGCAACGTGCCATCGGGATAGGCGTAAGCCTTGTTATCGACGACACCCTTGATGATGACACCATAAACACCCATCGGCGACAGCGAACCAGCCGAAGCGCCTTGGATGACTGCTTGTGCCATCGGAATCGGGTTGATCTTATTCTGGCGGTTGAAAGCCAGAGCAATCGGCATCAGGATAGCGGCGGCGGCCGGAGTGGCGCAACCGATAGCCGTCAGGACGGCACAGATCAAGAACATGGCGAACGGGAAGAGACTGGCTTTGCCGCCAACCATCTGCAACCCTTTCGCCACAATCCAGTCAACGGTGCCGTTATTGTTGGCTAGCGCGAACAGATAGGTCACACCGATAAGGGTGAACATCAAGTTCGTATTCCAGCCAGACTGCAGCGTTGAAACTGTGTCGCCGTAAAGAAGTGGGCCGGTGATCGTTAAAACTGTGATCACCAAAATACCCATGTGGATTTCGGTTATGGAACCGACCACGAATGCCAGAACCAGAATCGCTGTTGCGACTATGGCCTGAGTTACGGTCGAGTTGACGAGCAAGTCGGCCGCGCCCTCAAGAAAAATCACGAGGAACTCCTTTGTCCTATATTCAACCTGAGGCGCGGGTGCGCTCCAGGCACATGCTTTGCAGCACAAAGTCGTTGAGACCCTCTGAGCTTAGCTCGGCTTCTCAACCAATGCAATGCGCATGGATCCCGATCAATTGTCTTGAACATAAACGCACACGACAACTAACCGTATCTAATCTAACCTACTTCCCCGAAAAGATGTCTAATAGTTCGCTTTTTATGAGATTATCTTTTTATTTTTACGCTCCGCACTACTCATAATCGACAACACCCGAGTTTCCATTTTTAGTGCGAACGTGGTTGTAGTGGTGTAAACCTTAGGCTTAAATCAGAGCTATTCAAAGTGGTGATATACATCACGCGATTATTTATCGTCCGTCACTGCGAGCGAGCAAAAGGGCGCGAAGCAATCCAGTTACTTAGAGTGTTACTCACCGCAAGTTGCTGCACACTGTGAGGATATATTCGCACTTATGTGACTCCTTATCGCCCGTCACTGCGAGCGAGCAAAAGGACGCGAAACAATCCAGTCATTTAGGTGTCACTTATACGAATCTTTCCAACTCGGATTTATTGAACAAAAACCTCTTTTACTCCGTGGTTACCTTTCTGGATTGCTTCGTCGCTTACGCTCCTCGCAATGACGGAGAAACACAAACACAACGCACCACACAAACACAACGCACCACACAAACACAACGCACCACACAAACACAACGCACCACACAAACACAACGCA
>JAIRZI010000077.1 GCA_031267295.1 Propionibacteriaceae bacterium
CGGACGATAAGTAGTCGTGTGGTGGCGGGTGGTAAGTAGTCGCGTGGTGACGGACGATAAGTAACCGCATGATGTATAACACCACTTTGAATAACTCTGATTTAAGCCCAAGGTTTACACCACCCCAACCACTTCCGCACTAAAACGGCGAACTCGGGTTCTAGTTCGGGTTTGTTGAATGGAATCATTTTTTGTTTAGTGGTTGTCTTTTCTGGATTGCTTCGTCGCTTGCGCTCCTCGCAATGGCGGGGAGACTCGATACGTTATTGTGCGTTGCTGCCCTATGCTCCTCGCAGTGGCGGGGAGACTGTTAGCGTCTCTGGCACCTGCGACGCTAACGGGCTATGCTCCTCGCAGTGGCGGGGAGACTCAAAAGGCGCACAATTTTGTCACTAACCTCAGAACAATATTCCACTTTAATGCAGGAAACCACCCCAAAATAACAACGAAATACCTAACCAAACCCGTATCCAACTTCAAAACCATCCAAAAGCGGAAAAACTCGGGCGCGCGGTTTAGGTACTTTGGCATAGTTGATGTTGTCGGACAATCGGATTAGCAATTTTGCCGCCTAATCGCCAGCGTTTTAGTAGTACGTTTGCAGAATGTTCTTTCTGGTATTGGGTTGGCTAGACTCGTGGTCATGCCTATTCCAGCACTGCACCCCGCTGATTTCGATCCTAAGATTCCGCCGACTGCCGATTTGTTTCGACATGTTAACGGGCAGTGGATAGCGCGCACGAACATCCCCGACGACAAAGGTTCTTTTGGTGCGTTTGAACAACTGCGAGAGGACTCCGAACACGCAGTGCGCGACATCATTACCACTTTGGAATCAAACGACGACCCGATGTCCGAAGTATCGCAGATAGCCAGCCTATATCAGACATTTATGGACGAGGCGGCGGTGGCGGCACTCGGTTTGACACCGTTAACCCCCATTTTGGAACGAGTGTCCGCCATTGACTCGCACTCCGATTTAGCTAACTGGCTAGGTTGGGCGATGCGGCACGGTATCGGCGGACTGTTTGATTTTGAAGTTGATGCCGACCCGGGTGACCCACAACGCTATGTGTTGTTTGTCGCTCAAGACGGCATCGGGTTGCCGGATGAGGAGTATTACCGGTTGGATGAACACTGCGAAGTACGTAGCAAGTATCTTGCGCATATTGAGCGAATGTTGGCGCGTGCCGCCGACCCCGATCCACTCGGAAACGCTCGCGCGGTGTTTGAGTTAGAAACGGCTATCGCTAGCTACCACTGGGATAAAGTGCGTTGTCGGGATGTACAACAGATGTATTATCCGCAGACTTGGGATGATTTCACCGCCGCCGTACCGCAGTTCGACTGGGCGGCGTTTCTTGCAGGTGCTGCTCTTAACGCGGCACTGTTCCCGCAGGTGGTAAACGCCAACCGCACTTTTCTACCCGAGGTGGGTTCATTGTTTGCGGAAACTCCGTTGACCACTTGGAAAGCGTGGGCGCGTTGGAACGTCATTGATTCGTTGGCACCTTATCTTGACCCCGACACAGTAGCGGCTAACTTCGATTTCTATGCGCACACGTTGCAGGGAGTGCCGGTGAACCGGGAGCGCTGGAAGCGCGGTGTCAGTTTTGTGCAGAATGTGATGGGTGAGGCGATTGGGAAACTGTATGTTACGCAGCACTTCCCGCCTGCCGTCAAAACTCGTATGGATGATCTAGTGGCGAACTTGCTGGAAGCGTATCGGCGTGCCATCGTTGCGCTTACCTGGATGAGTGAGCAGACGAAAACCGAAGCGTTACAGAAACTTGCTGGGTTCCGTCCAAAAATCGGATATCCGAACAAGTGGCGTGATTACTCGGCGCTCACTGTGTTGCCGGGTGACCTCATCGGTTGTGTGTTGGCAGCGGAGGAGTTCGATTTCGAGTTCCATATCGGCCAACTTGCCGAGCCGGTAGACCCAGATGAATGGTTCATGTTCCCGCAGACCGTCAACGCCTATTACCATCCGATGCGCAACGAAATTGTATTCCCTGCCGCTATTTTGCAACCGCCATTTTTCAATCCAGATGCCGATGACGCGGTGAACTACGGTGGTATTGGGGCGGTTATCGGGCATGAAATTGGGCATGGTTTCGACGATCAAGGCTCGGAGTTTGACGGTGACGGCAATCTGCGTGATTGGTGGAGTGAGACCGATCATGTGAAGTTCAAAGAGTTGACTGGTGGTTTAGTTACCCAATACACCAACCTGCATCCAGCCGAAGCCCCCGACGTGAGCGTTAATGGGGAACTCACACTAGGCGAGAATATCGGTGATTTGGGTGGCTTAAATATTGCATATCAGGCATGGCTGATAGCTAATGGCGGAACCACTCCCACCGAAATGATCGACGGTTACCCTCCCGCGCAACGGTTGTTCTTGTCGTGGGCAGCAGTGTGGCGTACAAAGATGCGATCTGCTGCGATGCGGGAACGGGTTGCCACCGATCCACATTCGCCTGCAGAGTTCCGCTGCAACAACACAGTACGCAATTTGAACGCTTTCCATGAAGCGTTTGCCACCCAACCTGGCGACGATATGTGGCTCGACCCAGCGCTACGTATCCAGATTTGGTGAGTTTACGTCGGTTTCGTTTTCCCTATGTCACACCATTGCTATGCAAGTACGCGGAAGCAGCTTGCGTCAGGTAGTGCTTTGAGTTTTTGGTTCTGTTGGGATGGCATCGTTAGCTGAGTGCGGGTGAACACGCCTGCCGCCGGTAGGCTGGACAGTGTGTTTCTGACGAGCGTGCGTACTAGCCTTGTGGATGCTGTGCGCCATCCAGCAGTACGGCGCGGAATGCTCGGTAGCCTATGTTTGACTATTGGTTCATTTGCGCCAGGTTACCTGCCTAGTTCGTCCACACCTCGACGTTGGTTGTTAAGTGTTGGTATTGATGGAACGTTTTACAGAGGCATTGGAATGTTCTTTGTAGCTGCCGGATTGCTGCTGTTATCGTTTGCTTGGCTAGCGTTGCGACCGTCAAACAAAGTTAGACTTCCTGTGAAGAAAGTGGCTGCTGCTGGGGACATCACAACGGTTAGGGACGGTTTGGTTGCTTCGAGTGAAACACTCGATAATGAGTCGGGCGGTACTGCTGATTTACCTGCTGCTAATGTCGCGCAGTGGGCGGTGTTAGTGCTGTGGTCGCTGCCGTTATTGTTGGCGGCTCCCATATTCAGCGCCGATGCGTATTCTTATGCGGCTCAAGGTTGGCTGTGGCATAACGACATCAACCCATACGGTGTTGGGCCAGGCACATTACCGGGGGCTTACGCCGATAATGTGGCTTGGGTGTGGCGTTGGACGAAAGCGCCATATGGGCCATTTGCCATTGAGATTAACTACTGGTTGGTGCTGTTGTGCCGCTTCCATCCCGCGCTCACCGCTTGGATGATGCGACTTCCCGCACTGGTTGGGGTGGCATTATTGGCCTACTGCTTACCGCGTATGGCCAAGCGAAATGACCGCGATCCGCACGTCGTTTTCTGGTTTGGGGTACTGAATCCGATGGTACTTATCAACTTTGTTGGCGGTTGTCACAACGATTCTTTAATGATTGGGTTGATGGTCGCCGGGTTGTGGCTAGCTGGATGTCGCGGGCGGTTCGCTAACTATAACTGGTTGTTAGCCGCTGCTGTGGTCGGTTTGGCCGCCGCTGTGAAGCAACCAGCCGTACTGGCTGCGGTGGCGGTTCCATTTCTCGCTCAACCGATCAAGAGATGGACACCCCGCTTCCTAGTGATCTATGGCGCTCGCGTTTTGGTGTCGGTTGGAATTGCCGTTGGAGTGTTCGCGTTGATCTCTTGGAGTACCGGATTGGGGTTCGGATGGGTGTTCGCGGTGAATGTTCCGGGTTCCATCATCACGCTCGCACCTTTCACCATGTTGGGTGAACTGCTCGCCTGGTTGGCTGCTAGTTTTGACGCTCCTCAGTTGGCTGCTACCGCAGTGTTCTGGTCGCGCACTTTCGGATTATTCTTGGCTGCGGTGGCGGGAATTGTATTGGCATGGCGCAGATTGCCGCGCAACCCGCACGCTTTCGTTTCATACGGCTTGCTGTGGTTTGTGTTCTGTTCCCCCGCGTTGCATCCGTGGTACCTACTGTGGGGTGGCTCACTGTTACCACTGGCGACACGCGAACGCGGGTTACGGATTTGTATTTGGGCAACTTTGACCGTGCTCGGATTCCATGCGGTGATCGCTAGTTGGTATAACGCCATGTTGCCGCTAGGTATCGCTAGTTGTGTCGGTTTACTTATCGCAGTATTGCATGGTTACGAGGCACAGTTACCGAATGGTTTACTAACTAGCTGGCGTGCTACCAGGTAAATTAGTGTCACTATGAGCTTTAGGAAAACACTGCGATTGCGGCGCGCGGTTGGGGCGCTGCTGAGTGTCGTCTGTCTGGCATCACTCGGGTTACATTCGGCGCAGGCGGATGAACTGCCGGTGTTGCGCGTAGCACTTTCGACAACTGTTAGCACACTCAATCCATTCTTGGCGGTAGCAACTAGCGATCTCGCTGTGTTGCGCCAACAGTACGAATCGCTGGTTTGCAACGACCAAGAGGGTCGTCTTATTGAGTGTTTGGCGCTTTCAGTTAGCAGTGACGACGGGCTACTTTGGACGTATCAATTATCCGAAAATCGAGTATGGAGTGATGGCGTACCAATCACCGCTGCCGATGTGGTGTTCAGCCTACGTACCATGATGGACGCTACCGGCCTAGTGGGGGACCGCTATGCGGCGGTGTCGCATTTCACTTCACTGTCTACCAGCGACACTTACACGCTTACGCTCACGTTGGACGAGCCTAGCCCGATACCTCCCGGCGTTGACCTATTTATTGTGCCGCGCCACGTTTGGAAAGACTACCCCGATCTGCTGACTAACTCAGAGCTGCCCATTATTGAGTGGGCGAGTGTTGCTTCAGGGCCGTTCCTGGTGACAACTCGGGACACTAACCGATTGACGATGCGCACTAATCCGTTGTATTGGCGCGGCCCGGCAAAGGTGGCTGGTATTGAGTGGCTGTTTTATCCCGATAATGCGGCTGCACTGCTGGCACTGCAAGCCGACGAAGTAGATGTGGTGAGTGATCTCAGCGTAGCTGAGTACGAATCGTTAACTGTAACAACTGCGCACGACGGCACTCCCAACATCACTAAAGTGCGTGGTGCCGGGGCGCGTGCTTTGGCACTGCATCTCAACTTTGGGCGTAGTGATCTTGTAGGACAATCGATTGGTGATGGCAATTTGGCGCTCACCGACCCGGTGTTTCGGGCGGCTATCGCCACTTCTTTAGATTTAGAGCAGTTGATCTTCACGGTTTTCGCAGGGTTTGCGTCGCCTGGTCTCACCCAAGCGGTACCCGCCTACCCAGCGTACGCTGAACTACCCGTTGGGGTAACGCAGCGCAGTTACGATACTGCGGCGGCTAAGCAGAGCCTTATCGCTGCCGGTTACCAGATTGGTAGTGCCGAGCAGCGTTTAGGCAAAGACGGATTGCCAGTGATACTGCGATTGGGGTACGACCCGACAGACGAACTGCAACTATCAGCCGTTTCAGAGATCGAACAGGCATTAGCAGACCTTGCCGTTGCGGTAGTGGCTGCTCCGGCCACCCCCGATCAGCTAGCCGCCGCTGCCGCTGCCGGGCTATTCGATTTATATCTGCAAACCAGAACTGCGGCGGCTGATCCCGGTGTTGAAGTTATGGCCAATGTTTGTTCTCGTCGCCCTGAGCCAGTGTCTCTCACCCCGCCTACTTCCGATTCAAACGCCGTCCCGGCAACTAACTCAACCGACAACGCCCCTGATACCGGTTGGTGTGAACCCGACTATGACGCGCTGGCGTTCCAACAGGCGGCGGAGTTAGGCTCAGATCGGCGGGCAGTGTTCGTACGGCAGGCGTATGCGATGATTTATTCGGCCGATGTCATGGTTATATTGGGCTACCCTGACGTACTGTCAGCTTACCGTTCTGATCGTTTCGAGTCGTTCGGGTTGTCGGTGGGGGCGCTCACTACTCGTAACGGCATTTGGGCTTATTATTTGGCGATGCCGATAGTGAAGCCCAGTGTGTCGTCTCCTAACATAGCGCTACCGCCGAACAGGTTGGGCTGGTACGCCGGAGCCGGCATTGTTATAGTTAGCGCGGTTTGCTACGGTGCTTTCCGGTTAAGAGTCTGGTGGCGTAGCAGATGATCCGCCCAGCCACCCACTGAAATTGTGGGTGACGATCATTAGACTCATAATACTGATCGAGAAGAGGGAAATGAATGGTGGACAGATATAGCAAGGAGTCTTTTGAAGCAGTCATTGAAAGACTTCGTGACATCGCTTGCCGGACACACCGAACAAGAAGATGGGCAGTGGGTTGTCAAAGGCTTTATCGATGCTTTTCGCAATATTTATACAATATCTTCGGATACGAAGATTATTTCCAAAATTATTGAGATTCACATATTCCCATTGATTCTTCGATTCGCTGTTGAAAACGGGTACAAACTGGTTTTGGCAACGCATCAGAACTACTATCCAGATTTGAGTTTTGTCAGCGAGAGAGATGACTCGATTAGGTTCGCGGTTGATTTCAAAACCACATATAGGATTCATAAACGAGAACAATTTTGCAACGGTTTCACACTTGGTAGTCATGGAACGTACTTTATGGACAGAACAAGTACCAAGAATATTCAATTTCCATACGCTTCCTATGCAGCTCATTATTTTCTTGGCATAATTTATGATCGCGTTGTAGGGGTAACGACCAATGAGACTACTGTGTACGGTGTAGATCAATTATCGAGTATCTCGTCGGTGATTTCTAATCTTGAATTCTTCGTTGCCGAGAAGTGGCGAATAGCTTCGGATAAAGGCGGTTCTGGAAATACCGCCAATATCGGATCTATTAACTACATCCCGGACATAATTTCTGGTAATGGGATGTTTTCAGAACTCGGTGAAGAATGGTTTGATGATTACTGGATGAACTTCGGGAAGATCGCAGTTCCTCAACAGGGAGGTAGCCCTAAGATAATACGAGACTTGCGATCATTCGTTGAATACCGAAGAGGAGATACGTCACTAGTGAAAAACCGGGTGAGTTATCGAAAGACATCAGAAAATGGGTGATACTGCAATCTTTATACCGCCCATCAAATCTCAGGGGATCAAGACTAAGTTAGTTCCCTGGATACAAACCCTTATTCCACATAACTTCTCTGGAAGGTGGATTGAACCATTTATGGGAACTGGTGTAGTGGGGTTTAATTTGGCGCGCGGAAGCGCGCTTATGGCAGATACTAATCCTTACGTCATCGCGTTTTATCAGGCGATAGCCGATGGTGAGATCACAGGAAGAGACGTTAGAGCTTATTTAATAAAAGAAGGAGACGTTCTTCGTGTTCAGGGTGAGGCTCACTACTACGCGGTACGGGAGCGATTCAACTCAGATCACGACCCTCTTGATTTTCTTTTTCTCAGCCGGGCTGGATTCAACGGCATGATTCGTTTCAATAGGAAAGGTGACTACAACATTCCTTTTTGCCGAAAACCAGACAGGTTTAGTCAGGCTTATGTGACTAAGATCACAAATCAGGTAAACAGACTAGCGACAATTTTGCGTAGCGGTGATTTTGAATTCAAGGTTCAAGACTATCGTGTGACACTTGACCAAGTTGTTGCGGGTGACTTTATTTATTGTGACCCCCCTTACGCAGGGCGGCATACTGACTACTACGGCGGTTGGGATGAGACTGATGAAGCGAAGTTGAACGAGAAGCTGATGCATACAACGGCACCTTTTGTATATTCAACATGGCTCAGTACACAGTTTCGAGATAATGAGTTATCTGAAAAATATTGGGGCGATCTTCCGCGAATAACGCAAAAGCATTTTTATCATATAGGGGGCAATCTCGATAACCGTCACGGTGTCGTAGAAGCACTTATTTACTCTCCCGATTTAACATCTCAACAACTCAATGTTCAACTGATGAGTGAAATGGAATCGATTCCCACATTGTTTTGACTGGTTCGGACAGTAGCGTTCGCCAATGATGAATTAGCTTTGGGCGTTCCCAATGTCGCATCGGCAAATACTCGTGTGGACAGCGTCCGTTTGTTCGTCGTTTTGACCAAGTACCGGTGGAGCGAGTATCCTCGGTAGCCGTTGCGTAACTTGCTTTTGGTGTGTTTTGTGCCTAGAAGCGGGCGCGACGAAAGTAATACAAGCGACTACTAGTGGAAGATGGTTCAAGACCGTGCCAACCTATAGCCCAAAGCCTGGCGAGATCACCAGGAACTGGCTCGTGATCGACGCCGAAGACGTCGTACTCGGCCGTCTTGCCACGACTGTGGCAAATCTGTTGCGTGGTAAGCATAAACCAACGTTTGCTCCGCATGTCGATACTGGCGACTTCGTGGTAGTCATCAACGCTTCCAAGGTTGCGCTTACTGGTAATAAGGCTTCCGGTAGCCTGCGGCATTGGCACTCCGGTTATCCGGGCGGCTTGCGCACTGAGTCCATCGGTGATCTGTTGGCGCGCGACCCGCGTCAGGCAGTGGAAAAGGCGGTCTGGGGAATGCTGCCGAAGAATAGGCTTAGTCGGCAGTTGATCGGCAAACTTAAGGTGTATGCGGGCACCGACCATCCCCATGCGGCGCAACAGCCGCAACCCTACGAGATCAAGCAGGTGGCGCAGTGAGTGAGAACGAAGTTGAGGTGACCGAAGTGCTCGATGAGACTCCGGCTCCATTCGTGGACGAAGAAGGCCGCGAAGTGGCATATCGCGCTGACGAAACTGGTACCAAGGCTGCCGCTACTCCGAGCGTCCGTCCGGCTGTGGTAGCTCCGGGACGCGGCACTGGTCGTCGCAAAGAAGCTATAGCGCGAGTGCGTTTGATTCCGGGAACCGGTAAGTACACCGTGAACGGTCGCACTTTGGAGGATTATTTCCCCAACAAGCTGCACCAGCAGAGCGTTAATGAACCGTTCGTTACCGCTGCTGTGATCGGCAAATATGACGTGATTGCCAAAGTTTCCGGCGGCGGGGTTACTGGCCAAGCTGGTGCGTTGCGGCTCGGTATCGCCCGTTCGTTGAACGAAATTGATATGGAAGCCAGCCGTCCCGCACTGAAAAAGGCCGGGCTGCTCACTCGTGACGCTCGCGCTAAAGAGCGTAAGAAAGCTGGTTTGAAGAAAGCTCGCAAAGCTCCGCAGTACTCGAAACGCTAAACCAGATTGGTGTTTTAAGCGAGCGCGGCAAGTGATTCACTTGTCGCACTCGCGTTTTATAAACTCGTATCATATTTTATGGTTACTACTTCGATTTGAACTGCGCTATCGGTTGCGAAGATTTGAACTGTGCTATTGAATAACCAGGCTAGATTTTCCGGATTCGTAAGCGTTCTACGCTATGGTCGTGGCCTTTGCGTAAAATTGCGGTGGCGCGTACTTTAGTTGGCTCGATGTTTTCGCGCAGATTGGGGCTGTTGATGTTGTCCCACACCTCGTAAGCCTTAGTGATGGCTGCGGCATCGTCCAGATTGGCAAACTTGCGGAAGAATGAGTCTGGGTCTTGGAAAGCGGTGGCGCGCAAGCTTAAGAACCGTGCTACGTACCAGTCGCGGATGTACTCTTCGGGAGCATCCACATATACCGAGAAATCGAAGAAGTCGCTCATCGACAACATGGAAGCCCTGGTACCTGGTACTGGGCGCGGCAGTTGTAGTGTATTGATACCTTCGATCACCAAAATGTCGGGTTGGTGTACCACGGTGGTAAACCCGGGCAGGATGTCGTAAACATTATGTGAATATACCGGTACTTGCACTTCGGGTAGTCCGGATTTCACGTCAATAACGAACTGTAGCATCGCCATGGTGTCGTAACTTTCCGGGAACCCTTTACGTTCCAGTAATCCGCGACGGGCAAGTTCGGAGTTGGGGTACAAGAATCCGTCAGTGGTAATGAGATCAACCTTGGGATGTCCATGAGAACGGCGCAACAGTTCAGTGATGAGCCGGGCGACCGTCGATTTTCCAACGGCAACCGACCCCGCCACTCCCAAAATGAACGGAGTGCGTTCTGCTTCCAACCCAAGATAGGCATTGGAATCACGGTAGAGGTGGGAAGCGTTGCGGGAGTACTGCATGATGAGATCTGCCAACGGATGAAAAACTTCGCGCACATCATCGGTGCTGGTGGGGTCGCCGATACCACGCAAGCTAGCGAGCGTCGCTTCGTTTAACACCACGGCGGTAGATGCCGCCATGTCCGCCCAGACATCGCGTGGCAGATCGACGTAGGGACTTGCCAACCGGGTAGATGCCGTAGGTTCGGGGATAGCATCCAAACTAGGTGACGTTTTCACCTGTTGCAGGGTGTTCATGTGGATGATGCCTCCTAGAAGACGTGCCACTGCCGGTGCACTAACTGCGCCCCTCAAGGGTACCGCACCTAGCTGCGGTAGTGGATTGCGTACAGAAGAATTGTTGCAACTCGTCGCAGTAATTTATTTGCCATTCTTTCCATAAACGAACTTACGTTACGGCAACTCTGTGATGTCAGCTTTAACTATTGCAAGTAAAAGCGGCGATATACCGTTACATATGTCGTTATTTAACGAATACGAGTTGAGATTTTTTGGCTAAGTCTGATTGTGTAGGATAGCAAATACCGCTTCCGAGCAACGATGCTCGGAAAAGATCAGGTTTACCTTGTAAGAAGGAGGCTTTATGCCAAACCGTTTCAAGTCAGGGGCTATTCGGTTAGGGTGTACGGCAGTAGCTGCCGCGCTACTGCTCACCGGTTGTTCCAATGATTCGGGGGACACTACTCCCCCAACTAACAACGCTCCAGCTCAGAATCTTGTCATAGGTGTCACCAGCGATGTTGATACTTTGTTTCCGTGGAAAGCCACCCAGTTCAACACTGTCAACGTTATGCAGACGCTGTACGGCACACTGGTCGAGTTCGACGAGAATCTTGCTATTGTTCCTGGTATTGCTACCAGTTGGGAAACTTCAGATGATGGTTTGAGTGTCACATTTAAGTTGCGAGAGGGCGTCAAGTTTGCTGACGGTTCCCCTTGCGAAGCTGAAGATGTCAAGTTCAGTTATGACGCGATTATGGATGAAGCCACCGGTGCCGCGTCGCGTAGTTCGCTGGCATCTGTGCTCAGTGTGGAAGCTGTAGATTCACTAACCGTAGTGCTGCACCTCAGCGCCCCGGATGTGGTGCTGCTATCCAACCTTGCAGTGATCAACTTGGCTATCTTGTCTAGTACCGACACTGAGGAAAGTCTCAGTACTACTCCGAATGGCACCGGTCCGTTCAAGTTGCAAGAACGCAAGCCGAGTCAATCGCTCATCTTGGCACGCAACGAGAACTACTGGGGCGATTCGGCAAAACTCGACACCATCGAGTTCCGCGTCATCCCAGACGAAACTTCGATCGTCTCTGCAATGCAGGCGGGCAACGTGCAGTTGTCGATTTTTGACGATCCGGTGGTAGCGCAGACTGCGGAATCTGCTGGTATCAAAATCCAAGAGACCTCACAGCTTGCTTATCATGTGCTGCAACTCAACACCGTTTCCGGTCCGTTAGCGGATGTGAACTTCCGACTCGCTATTCAATGCGCAGTTGATCGGCAAGAAGTGCTCGACACTGCGGCTTCTGGTGAGGGCGAGGTCACTGGCCCGATCACCGCTCCGGCGTTCCGTTCCGATCCGAAAGCTCGCCCATGCCCGACTAAGGACATCACTAAGGCAAAAGAATATCTGGCTGCCTCCGCTTACCCAGAGGGCGCCACTATCCGCACGATTGTCAGCCAAGGTGAATACGCTACGTCTGTCAATGAGGCCACCAATGTGCAGGCTCAGTTGGCGGAGATTGGTATCACTCTTGACTTGCAGGTGATGGAATCCGGGGCTTACGTAACGGCTTGGTTGGCTGCCGACTTTGAAGCTGCTATTGCGCTCAATGGCGGTCGTCCCGAACCGTATGGTATGTACAACCGCTACTTCATCTCCACCGGCAACCTGAATACGGTAGCTGGCTACAGTTCTGAAGAGCTGGACACCTTGTTTGATGCTGCACGCCAGGAGTCGGATACGACTGCTCGCGCTAACCTTTACCAGCAGATCAGCAAGCATCTGGAAGACAACGCGGTTTGGGTGTGGTTGTTCACCAGTTACACCTATGCAGCTACTACGTCGAACGTCTCGGGATTCACACCGATGGCGAATGATTCCATGCAGTATCTGCGTACCACTTCCATCAGTTAGGCAGTACTGAACTATCTGATGGGGGCGCATACCCGATTGGCGTGCGCCCCCATCAGTGAACTGGTTTCACGGGGCGACCGGTATGCGAGAAATCAGTTAAGGATGTAGCGGTTAATAGTGGTTCCTAGGGTGAGACGGCGAATCGAGCGATCAGGGTTCGTCACTTTTATCCTGGTGCGCCACGAATCAGTGCTTTTCCTAACGGACAGGCAATAATTAGACGCAGAGCTGGCGATAGTCGGCTAGCAAAATCTGTCTAAACCGACAATTATCAGAGCAATAAGGGGCGCTATGAGCGTACTCACACACCCGATCACCCGGCGAGTTGCTAGCGCTTTCGGCACTTTACTAGGGGTGGCGGTGCTGGTGTTCATTATGCTGCGCGCCATTCCCGGTGATCAGATCATCGCCCAGTTTGGTATCGAGACTGGCGATATGACACCCGCACAGATCGCAGCGTTACGAGAATATTACGGTCTCGACAAATCGCTATTTGCGCAGTTCTTTTCCTGGATTGGAGGGCTGTTTCAAGGCAACCTTGGATTCTCTGCTCGCGCCCATTTATCGGTGTCAGAACTTAGCGCTAATTCGTTGCCAGTGACTATCGAACTAGCGGTGCTCACTATTGTGTTGTCGTTGTTAATCGGCGTGCCGCTCGGCATGTTGTCGGCCTCTAAACGCGACTCTATCCGGGATGGGTTCGGGCAGTTAGTGGGTTTGGCGGGGTTATCCATCCCATCGTTCCTGTTGGGTTCGGCGCTGTTAGGTTGGGCATCGGCTAAGTTCAGTTATAACCCGAACGGTAAGGCTTTTGTCACACTGTTAGAGAATCCTTGGTTAAATATTCAACAAATGGCTATGCCGGCGTTGGTGCTGGCGTTTGGTATTGCTGCGCCAATTATGCGTACCACCCGTACTGCCGTGCTTGAAGTGCGTTCTCTTGACTTTGTGCGAACCGCCAAGGCAAAAGGTGTGCCGCCCAGACGGTTGCAGTATCGGCATGTATTGGGCAACGCGCTAGTGCCGATAGTGACCATGACCGGTTTGCAGTTCGGTTACCTGTTGGGCGGTGCCATCGTAGTGGAACAGATATTCTCACTGCCTGGCATCGGACGGCAAGTATTGATTGGTATCGAGCAGAAAGAGTATGCAGTGGTGCAATCTACCGTGCTGGTTATCGCGCTTGGGTTCGTGTTAGTGAATCTACTAACTGATGTGGTCTACCGTCTGATCGACCCGAGAGTGAGGGCGGCATGAGCACAGGTCGGGAATCATGGCGATTATTACTAAAATCCAAGTCAGGATTGATCGGCCTTATCATTACAGGCCTTATCGTTGCGCTTATCGTCGCTTCGGTGATTGGGGTGCTGCCTTATGATCCAATCACTCAACATGCGGCCTCTCGGATGCAACCCCCATCTGCGGCGCATTGGTTTGGCACTGACCGCTTTGGGCGTGACATCTTCGCTAGGGTGGCTGCCGGAGTGGCTAACTCGGCGCTTATCGCCGTGGTGGCGGTGACGTTCGCAACTATCGTCGGTACGGCGGCAGGCTTGGTAGGCGGGTTTTTCAGAGGTGCGTCAGATGCCGCAATTTCAGGTGTCACTAACGTGCTTTTCGCGTTCCCGCCGTTGCTGTTGGCGTTGTCGCTGGCCAGCGTGTTCACTCGTAACTGGTTCACTATCGCGGTGGCTATCGCCGTGGTGTATATCCCCATCTTCATTCGGGTGACTCGTGGCCCAGTGCTCACCTTGCGGGAGATCGATTTTGTACGCGCTGCGCGAGCTACCGGACAGTCGCGCTGGCGCATTATGGTTGCCCATGTACTGCCCAACATCACGTCGATCATTATTGTGCAGGTGACACTCTCATTGTCTTGGGCGGTGCTCACTGAAGCATCGCTGTCGTTCCTGGGGTTAGGCACCCCGCCCCCCGCACCGTCCTTGGGGTCGATGGTGTATGAGGCGCGCACATTGTTAACGCTGGCTCCCTGGACGATGCTCGCTCCGGGGGCGGTGATGGTGCTGTTTGTGGTGGGGTTGAACTTGCTCGGTGACGGAGTACGTGACGCACTAGACCCGCAGAGTCGCGGCCGGAAGTGATGAGGTGAGCGAGATGGATTTAGCCGGGCTAGACACACTTGGCACCGAGTCGGCAGATCAGCGGTTGGCTTGCATCGATACTTGGTCGGTGGCTGAGTTGGCGCAAGCGATGAACGAGAATGATCGCAGTGTTCCTGAAGCGATCACGCAAGCGTTACCACAGCTTATTCCTGCGTTACAGGCGGTCTGCGCACGCATGGTTGGTAGTGCGCAACTGCCCGGTGGCAGGCTGATATATGTTGGGGCGGGCACGCCAGGTCGACTAGGTATTCTGGATGCCGCAGAGTGTCCGCCGACTTTTTCAGTGTCTCCTAAGTTAGTACAAGGACTAATAGCCGGTGGTTCGCCGGCTATCGTCAACGCCGTCGAAGGGGCGGAGGATAATAAAGCGGCGGGTGCCGCCGACATTGCAGCCTTGGGAGTGGGAGCTAGCGATTCGGTGTTGGGAATCAGCGCGAGCGGTCGTACCCCGTATGTGATTGGTGCGCTGAGCCGGGCGCGAGAGCTGGGAGCTTGTACCGTCGGTTTTTCTTGCAACAGTTCCGCCGAGTTGAGCGCTTATGCAGAGTACGCCGTAGAGGTTGTGCTCGGCCCGGAGTTCATCGCCGGTTCTACTCGGTTGAAAGCAGGCACGGCACAGAAATTGGTGCTTAATATGTTCTCAACCATCGCTATGGTGCGGCTTGGGAAAACGTACGGCACGCTTATGGTGGATGTGAAAGCCAGCAATGTGAAGCTTCGAGAACGAGCTATCAGATTGGTGCGGCAAATCAGCGGCGCTGATCGTCCAGCGGCGACGGCTGCGCTGGCGGCGGCTGATTGGCAAGTGAAACCGGCGGTTGTCATGCTGCTGTGTGCGACGGATGCCGAAGCTGCCGAACGGTTGTTGACGCAAGCGTCCGGCAGGTTGCGCGCGGTACTGGAAACTGCTGGTAAAGAGATTAAAGGAAATTGATTAGTGCTGCGATACCGACTGGAAAAGATCGAAGCAAGCCGTAGTTCGCAAAGTATTGGATAAAAAAGGAGGTAAGAGATGAAAGTTGTAGGGCTTATCTCGGGCACGTCGCACGATGGTATAGATGCCGCAGTAGTTGATTTCAAACTGCTAGCCGAGGGGGTTTTACAAGCTGGCGTGCTGAGTCAGGGTGCTTACCCTTACTCGCCGGAGCTTAGAAGCAGACTGTTGGCGGCCTTGCCTCCGGCTGCGATTCCAATGGCTGAGGTTTGCGAACTAGATACCTTGATTGGGCAGGCGTTTGCAACTGCCGCGGCGGACATTATCGCCACGGCCGGGGGAGCGGAAGCAGTATGCTCGCACGGCCAAACGGTGTACCACTGGGTGATTGGTAATCAAGCGTTAGGTACTTTGCAACTTGGCCAACCGGCCTGGATTGCGCAACGTACTGGTTTACCGGTGGTGGCGGATATCCGTATCCGGGATATTACTGCTGGCGGGCAAGGTGCTCCGCTTGCCAGTTTCATTGACGCGCTGGTGTTGGGTGCCGATCAGATCGGGGCGGGGCTAAACTTAGGCGGTATCGCCAACACCACTGTGGTGTCGCCCGCTGGCGTTTTGGCGTTTGACACCGGTCCGGCTAACGCGCTCATTGATGCCGTGGTGGTGGAGTATGGGTTGCATCCGTCGGGTTATGACGAAGGCGGTCGTATCGCTGCTAGCGGCAAAGTGGATACTCGTCTGTTGGCTCAGCTATTGGACGAACCGTATTATCGGTTAGAACCACCGAAAACCACCGGTAAAGAACTGTTCCATGCGGAGTATCTTCATGGGCATTTGGAGTTGCTGGGCTATGCAGTGGCACCAGTTGACTTAGTGTCCACCGTCACCGAACTCACCGTACGCACTGTCGGAGATGCACTACGTCAGGCGGCGGACTCATCGCTTGCGCTAGTGGCGGTTTCTGGCGGGGGGGCGCATAATCAAACAATCATGAACGGATTGCGCCGCGAACTGCCGGGCATCAATATCACTACCACCGCCGACCTGGGGCTGCCGGTTGATACCAAAGAAGCCATCCTGATGGCGCTTATCGGTTGGTGTACCCTGCATGGGGTACCCGCTATAGTTCCGGGAGGAACGGGTGCCAGCGCGCCGTGTATTTTGGGTTCGATTACCCCCGGTGCGGGTTCGTTGCTGTTACCGGCTCCGACAGCACCGCTACAACGGTTGTGCTTAACGTGAGGCTAGTTAGATGAACGCACCTAAAATGATGGTTCGGCTTCGCCCGGTGGAGTTCAACGATTTGGAGGCGATGACGCGCGTCTTCCTGGCGTGCTGGCAGCAGTCGTACGCTAACGTGCTACCGCGTGAAGTTATCACCGCCATGACGCATGAGCGTGCCACTGGGTTGCTGCAAGCGAGCATTTTGCGCACCAGAGCGGGCGATGCGTTAGCTGAGACGGAGATTATTCGTCCGGCACACCTTTGTGATCCCACTTTTGTTATCACCGTAGCGTGTAGCGACACTGAACTGCTCGGCTTTGTCAGCTACGGGGTTAGTGACGCTGTGGGTTTGGTGAGTTCGTTGTATGTGACTCCAGATTCCCAAGGTAGCGGAGTGGGGCGCGCTCTGCTGGAATCAGCTTGGCAAGTGTTTATCACCGCTGGGGTTACTACCGCGCGGTTGTGGGCGTTTGCTGATAACGTTCGCGGACGGGCTTTCTATGAGCACTGCGGCTGGCACCCGGACGGTGAGACGCGCAGTGAAGTAGAGTATGGACCGCTAGAACTACGTCATACGCGCAGCCAAATAACGTCAAATACGCTAGCGGCTGAGGCAGCCCAGCGAGTGTTGGCGTACCCTGACGGGCCGCCGGGATGTGTGATTGGGGTATGGGACAACACCGGTGAATGGCAAAGTGCCGGGCTGGGTTTTTCCGATGCTTTCGATACTCCAATGACTACCGAACTGCGCTTCGATCTGGCATCTTTGACGAAAGTGGTGGCTACCACACAGTGTTACCGCCAGATGGGTGCGGCGCGAGAGTTGCTGTTAGAGCGGAAAGTGGCCGATTTTCTGCCTGCTGCTAAAGCGGTTGGCGCTGCTACGCTTAGCCAGCTACTTACCCATCGCGCTGGGCTGTGGGAGTGGCAGCCGTTGTACCTCAGCACGAGCGCTCCCTGGCAAACTTTGTTGAATCTTGAACTACGCTATCCGGTTGGTGCGGCGCGACACTACTCAGACCTGGGTTTCATACTATTGGGAAAAATCCTTGAGCGGATCACCAACTGCTCGCTGCAAGGTGTGGTATCCGAACTGGTTACCCAGCCACTTGGCATGACGCACACCGGGTTTGGGTCAATTACCGCACCGTGTACACAATCTGCTACCGGCGATATGATCGAGCGCGCCATGGTGGCTAGCGGCGACCCGTACCCTATTGTGTTGGATGGTGCGGCGGCTAGGGCAAAAGCATTTCCTTGGCGCACCGCGCCCCTCAACGGCCAGGTAAATGATGGTAACTGTTTTTACGCTTTCGACGGCATAAGCGGACATGCCGGATTGTTTTCTGATGTTAAAGATTTGTCGCGTTTTGTGGCAGATTTGAGCCGGCAAAACGACAATTGGTTTGCTGATGGTCTTGATGTTGGGCAGGCGCTCGGGTGGCGTAGCGCGTCTTTACCGTTGGATGCCGCTCATCCCCGGTTGCTGTATCACACCGGTTTTACTGGTACGGCGCTTGGTTTCTGGCCGGATAGTGGTTGCGGTGTGGTACTGCTCACTAATCGACTTTTGACATCTGGAGTTGCGCCACCTACGTCACAACTGCTTGGGGTGGCGTTAAGTGCGTTGCTGGGAGAGCAAGCTGTAGCCGCAAGCGGCTTATTAGAGGGGACTACGCGATGAGTGCAGGTGAGGTGACGCAACTGAGCGAACGGAGCACAGCGGAACATCCGGCGGATGCGGGTGCGAATGTGGGCGCGCCAGTGTTGCGCATTGCGGGGTTGTCGGTGGCGTTCCAGGTGGGGCGTGCGCAGCTAAACGCCGTAGAAGATGTGACTATTGAGGTTTATGCCGGGCAGACAGTGGCGTTGGTTGGGGAGTCTGGTTCTGGTAAAACTACCACCGCGTCCACCGTCAATCGACTGTTGCCGGAAAATGGCGTGATAACTGCGGGTGCTATTTTGTTGGATGGTGAAGACATTGCACAGTTGCCGGAGTCGGCGATGGTGCGTTTGCGGGGTGCCGGTATTGGGCTGGTGCCGCAAGACCCGATGAGTAATCTAAATCCGCTAATGCGTATCGGTGCTCAGATCGCTGAAGCGTTGGAAGTGCATGGTCTTTCTAAAGGGGCGAAAACTACGGCGAAAGTGGTAGAGCTGCTTGACATGGTGGGTATTCCGGAGCCGGAGCGACGCGCTAAGCAGTTTCCGCATGAGTTTTCTGGCGGGATGCGCCAACGCGCACTGATTGCAATGGGGTTGGCGTGTCGGCCTAAACTGCTTATCGCTGACGAGCCGACGAGCGCACTTGATGTCACCGTACAGCGCAAAGTGCTTGATCAGTTCGCTGAACTCACCGGAAAACTGGGCACAGCGGTGCTGCTTATCACCCATGATCTTTCGTTAGCTGCGGAGCGTGCTGATCGTATCGTCGTGATGTATCGCGGGCGAGTCGTCGAGCAAGGGACGGCATCCGAAGTGTTCGCCAACCCGCGCCATGATTACACTAAGCAGTTGCTGGCCGCTATTCCGTCGCTTTCTTCTCCTACGCGCGCGCCAGTCTCGGCGGTTGCGCAGAGTGCTCCGCTGGTTACGGTGCAAGGGCTTACCAAGGTGTATCCGGTGCGTCGGGCGGCGCGGGATGAGCCACAAACGTTCACTGCTGTTTCCGAGGTGACATTTGATATTCCGCGTGCTCAGACAGTGTCGTTGGTTGGTGAATCCGGATCGGGGAAATCCACGACCGCTAACATGATTCTGGGGTTGGAAACCATCACCTCCGGCCGGGTGTTGTTTGATGGGCATGACATCACAAAAGCCAGCCGAGCGGAACTTTTTGCGTTTCGACGGCGTATGCAACCAGTGTTTCAAGACCCATTCGCGTCGCTTGATCCGCGTCGCAGTGTGGCGGAGAGCATCGCGGAACCGCTTAAGGTGCATGGCGTGCATGACAAAGTTAAGTTAGCAACCAAAGTAGCGCAGTTACTAGACGATGTAGCCTTATCACAACAGATGGCTGATCGGTTGCCGCATGAGTTATCCGGTGGTCAGCGGCAACGAGTGGCTATAGCTCGGGCGTTGGCGTTGGAGCCGGAGTTGGTGGTGTTGGACGAGCCGGTCTCCGCCCTTGATGTGCTAGTGCAAGCGCAAATCTTGGAGCTACTCGCTGGGCTACAAACTAGACACGGATTGTCGTATCTGTTCATCAGCCACGACCTTGCTGTGGTGCGTCAAATCTCTGACTATGTATACGTCATGCGGCGCGGCGAGATTGTCGAATCGGGCACCCCTGCTGAGTTGTTTGCCGCTCCGCAACACCCTTACACTCAAGAGTTGTTGGCTGCCATTCCCCGCCATTGATGGACAAATGCGAACCTGACCCGGGTGTTTATAGCCGGGGAAGCGTTCGCGTTTGTTTTTGAAATATGAATGCAAGGAGGAGCATATGAGCAAGCAAAATGATAAAATGCCCAAGATTCAAACAAGCGGGTATAACGGAAGTGAACCTATGCGTGTGTGTCCACACTGTGGAGAGGAGAAGCCTATTAGTGAGTTTGGATTTCGCGATGTGGACGAAAAACAAGGACACGAAATTAGGAATCAATCGTGGTGTAAAGACTGCTGCTAAGTTTTGGGTTACACGTCGCGAAATAATTACGAGCAAGAGTTTGAGAAAGGGGCTTTGTAGTTGAAAAAGAATAAGTTGATTGCCCCTGTTCTAAAATGGGTGGGGGGCAAGCGTCAGTCCTGAGTTCGCCGTTTTAGTGTGGAAGTGGTTGTGGTGGTGTAAGCCTTGAACTTAAATCAGAGTTATTCAAAGTGGTGTTATACGTCATGCGGTTACTTATCGTCCGTCACCATGCGGTTACTTATCGTCCGTCATTGCGAGCGACCGCAAGGGCGCGAAGCAATCCAGTCATAAAAGGCCATCTATACGAAATCTTTCCAATCCATATTCACTGAACAAATTCCTCTTTTACTCAAGTAGTTACTTTTCTGGATTGCTTCGTCGCTTGCGCTCCTCGCAATGACGGGGGTTGGTTGGGTGTTTTCGTCGCTTGCGCTCCTCGCAATGACGGGGTTGGGTGGGTGTTTTTGTCGCTTGCGCTCCTCGCAGTGACGGGGGAACTGAGATTGTTACCCACACCAATACCATCCGAATACCACATCTCTCACATTGACGAAAGAGACTGGGTAGGGTGAATAAGCTAACCGTGACACATCCCAAGTAAAGTACGCAATGAACGTCACTACTCCGAAAACGATTACTCCACTTTAGTGCAGAAAAACACACCAAAACAACAGCAAAATACCTAACCAAACCCGTATCCAACCCACCAAAACCACCCAAAGGCGGCGAACTCGGGTAATCTCAGCATTTTCTTAAGAAGCGGTTCCTTGGTTCACCTAAGACCGGTAAGGTGTAGCTATGCAGATCGCTTACTAGTATGTCGCTAAAACATTATTGTCGTCGGTCTGTGGAACCTATTGATTCTCGATATGAAGCGAGGAAGCCATGCCAGACGAAATCGGTGTTGATGTCCCAAAAATAACCGATACCGCCATTACTGTGAGCAGAGTGGTGCCAGCGTCAGTTAAAGATGTTTGGAAAGCATTGATGACCAAAGAAGGCGCTGAGGCGCTGTTGGGTGAGGGTGGTGAAATTGGAGAAAAAGGTCACACTTGGAGTTCGGTGAACGGCAAGTCGGGAGTTATCCGTTCGTTACACCCGCTAGAGCAGATTCGATTTTCGATTCGACGTGAAGATGGTCGGTTTGGCCCGTCAATGGTGAGCGTTGATCTGGGCGTGCAGGGCGATAAGGCGCGCGTCGCTATCACGCACTCTAGTCTCACCGAAGATGTCGACAAAGGGTGGTTGGTGAGCCGTTGGGAAGCAGCCTTAGATCGTATCGAGGTACACGTCGCCGAGTTATAACCGGGATCTGGGTAAATGGCGTGTGTCGGATGGTCTTAGATCGTATCGAGGTACACGTCGCCGAGTTATAACCCTGCGCGAGTTCGACGGGTTGTTCGGCTGATTGCCGAAAAATAACAGGATTTTCGCTCACTCGTAAAGCAGAGTGCTCTCAAGCGTTACTTTAGAAGTGCCGCTTCGTTACTCGTGATTGTGGGTGTTCCGGCTTACTGTAGATAGTGTTGATGTGTGTTTTGCTTAGCTAGGTGGGCTTAGGAGGTAGCCGGACTATGAATTTCGAGAAAGTCGTTTTCGGATTTTTTATCACTATGGCGTTGACGTTGAACTTTGGGTTTTTCGTCGGTGATATATCCGACCCCGCGCTCCACAACGGTTATGAGTTGGTGGCGGCGTTGGTGGTGTCGCTCATCGCCACGGTGTTAAAGTTCGGCGACCGTACGCAATTGGGGGCGGTACATCTTGCCACTTCGTTAGTGGCCGATGTACAGCTCATCGTTGCCGCTATTTTATGGGTGTGGGTGAAACAAGTCAGTGACACTGGAATCACCCCGGACGGTATGGCGCTGATCGTCTCCATGTCAGCGGGCGCACTGCTAGCTAACATCATCTCTGTGGTTCTCATGGTCTCTGAGATCATGCAGTTTCGCCGCTAAGTGACCACGAGTAAGACGTGAAGGTTGCTTTATGAAAAGCGGGACGACAACCGGGCATCCCGGCCCAATGTCGGATGTGTTGTATCTCATCATGCGCCGCATGAGGGCACCACTCATCGCGTTGATTGTCATCTTTGCTAGCTGCACCGCTGGTCTAGCGCTCACTCCAGGAAACCCCGATCCGGTGACCGGTGAAAACACCTATCTCACTTTCTTTGATGCGTTATACGTCATCTCATACACTGCGACCACTATCGGTTTTGGGGAGATTCCGCAGCCGTTCTCAACGGCGCAACGGATGTGGATGACCTTAAGTATCTATGTGAGCGTCATCGGTTGGTACTACGCTCTGGTGACCATGGTGGCGTTGGTGACCGAGGGTACTTTTCAACGTGCACTCCGAATGGGACGATTCACTAAACGTATTCAAGGGCTACGCGAAGCGTTTTATATAATATGTGGCGCGGGCGAAACTGGCACTCTGATCTGCCAAGGACTTGACCGGTTGGGTCATCGCTTTGTTGTCATCGAACAAGCGGACACCGTGCTGCAGCAACTGCGGTTGGTGGAGTTTCGTTCCGATGCGCCGATGATTGTGGCAGACGCGGCACAACCGACGGTGCTCACTTCCGCCGGACTGCTCAGCCCACATTGCCGCGGTGTGATTGCTGTGGTAGATGATGACGATGCCAATCAGGCGATTGCGGTTACCACTAGGCTATTAGCGCCACGGGTGCCGGTGTTGGCACGCATTCGAGATGCTAGAACCGAGACACATATTGGGGTGTTTGGCGGAGATTTAGTGATAAACCCATTCGAGCGTTTTGCCGAACAGCTCGGAGCAGCGGTGGCAACTCCACAGCGTTATCGGCTGCGGGAGATTCTTACCGGATTGGAGGGAGATCCGTTACCGGATGAGTATCATCCGCCGCGTGGTCATTGGATTATGTGCGGTTATGGTCGATTCGGGCACGCTATGGCTATGGAGTTGCGGGCTGCTGGAAACACGGTGGCTATCATCGACCAAGAGAATTTTGAATCCGGTGGTGTCGATGTGTACGGTACCGGCGCAGATTCTGATTCACTGCAAGCTGCCGGTTTAGACAAGGCGGTGGGGTTGGTAGCCGGTAACGCATCTGACACCAAAAATCTCGCTATCGCTGTCGCTGCGCGCGATCTGAAACCGGAGTTGTTCATCGTCACACGGCAGAACCAAACCGCAAATTTGCCACTGTTTGATGCTTTTACTGATGATATGGCGATGGTACCTAGCCGTATCGTGGCATCGGAGTTCTTGGCGCGCATCACCACGCCGTTGCTGGTGCGTTTCCTAAACCGGTTGCCGCTGCGCAGCGAGGAGGACTGTGCTGCATTGACGGCTCGATTGGTCGAAGTGCATCAAGGCCGTATCCCAATTATTTGGTCGGTTGTGCTGGATACAAAACATGCTGCGGCGGCAGTGGAGTACTTAACTGATGGCGGTGTACTCACCTTGGGGCAGCTCAAATCTCCGTTCCGGATCGGCGAGCCGGAACTATCAGCCGAAGTGCTATTGGTGGCGCGAGCGCGCCGAGTTATTGAGCAACCATCGGATGATTTCAACCTGGCGGTAGGGGACGAGATTCTGGTGGCCTCAGATTCACGTTCAATGCGGTGGATTCCGTTACGTTTGATGAGTGCCGGACAGCTTGAAAGCACCATCAACACTAACCTGACGCGCGGCGGCTACATTTGGCGTTGGTTGACGCAGCGTACGAAAAGTGCGTCGTCCCCACCCCGAAATGACCGCGCCTTAAATTGACACATAACGGCTCGGAAACGTCAAAAATAGGGGACACAACTATGGACATTTTTATGGACATATTTTGGCAAGTTTGTGGCGAATACACCACAGTAAAGCTCGTCGTGGGAAACTATCGCGGTGCCCCACCAAAGGATGTGCCGTTCCTTATAGAACGTCTCTGCGACTGGCTCAACAGTTTCTTGGTAACTGCCGGTGATACGTCAAAAGACATCAGCGAACGCTTTAGTTACGCTTTCTTTGCCGCCACGCTGGGGCACCTATATTTAGCGTGGATACATCCTTTTGGTGACGGTAACGGTAGAACTGCGCGAGTTTTGGAGTGCGCAGTATTGGCTAACTCCGGTATCGTCCCTTGGGTGTCGTGTGCGCTGTTGTCTGACCACTACAACCGCACTCGAACGGAGTACTATCGCCGTCTCGACGAGGCATCCAAGCTAGAAAATGGAGTGTCACGTTTTCTTGACTACGCGGCACAGGGTTTCGTAGATCAGCTACGTGAGCAGACCGCCGAGATTCAGGAGATGCAAAAGCAGATCGCCTGGAAAAACTACGTACACGAAATGTTTCAGAAGCAAACGCAAGGTGAAGCGAGCCGTCGTCGTCGGTTACTTGTGTTGTCGTTGCCCGTCGATAAGGCAACGCCGGTGTCTGGATTGCGGCATCTTAGCTCGGAATTAGCTGAGATGTATGCGAGTAAAAGTCCGAAAACCGTCAGCCATGATGTAAACAAACTTAAGTCGTTAGGGTTGGTGCGGCTAACGCCAGACGGTTATCTTCCGCGAATCGAAGTTATGTCCGCTTTTACTCCCCTAACTCATCAGGTGGCATGAAGCTGTGAAGTTTGCATTGTATGCTCGGCTGCGTTGGGGGAGTTAAGCGAGCCGCCAGTCGATAGGGGAACAGTTTTGTGCAGCTAGTGCGGCGTTAACCTTACTAAAAGGACGCGAACCGAAGAATCCGTTGTACGCCGAAAGGGGCGAAGGGTGCGCACTGGCGATAATGGGCACGGCTGCGGCTTGTACTGCGGGGGCTAGCGTCTGCGCGTCGCGTCCCCATAACACGGCTACCAGCGGGCCGCCTCGGTTGATCAAAGCGGTGATGGCGGCATCTGTTACTTGTTCCCAACCCTTACCGCGATGTGATGCTGGTTTGCCGGGGCTTACCGTCAATACTCTGTTGAGCAGTAGCACCCCTTGTTCAAACCAACCGCTGAGATCGCCATGGCTAGCTGGCAGGTGTCCCAAATCGGTTTGTAACTCCTGGTAAATGTTGCGAAGCGAACCGGGTAGTGGCATCACGTCGCGGTTTACGGCGAACGATAAGCCGATAGGATGCCCGGGAGTGGGGTAGGGGTCTTGTCCAACTATCAGCACGCGCACTTCGGCTAAAGGTCTGCTGAACACCCGTAATACTTGCTCACCAGTGGGGAGGTAACTTCGCCCGGCGGCTAACTCGGAGCGCAAAAATTCGCCCATCGCATGTATCTGTTGTTCCTGATCTGCTAGCGCTGCCGCCCAATCTGCGGACATCAGTTCAGTGATGGGTTTCGCAGCCATTAGTTTTCCTCTCTATGTTCGTATGTACGGCAAGCCTAGCTGTTTCGGCATTGTTTTTTAGGCATGAGTGATATGGTGTTCCAGTTAGGAAAGGCGGAGCAATGTCTGAGAAGTCAGTGCCACGCGCTCTACAGGTCGCGGCATCTTGGGGGTGGCGGCTCATTATTGTCGGTGTCATAGTGGTGGGGGTGTTGTGGGGCGCAGCGCAACTTTCAAGTATTGTGATGCCGTTGGTGGCGGCTTTCTTGTTAACCGCAGCGGTTAGTCCGCTGAATGATTTACTGCGCGCTAAACGATTTCCCGGCTGGTTGGCGGCAGTTATCTGTCTGCTTGCTTTGTTAATAGTGGTTTTTGGGTTGTTAGTGTTGGTGGGCGTTCAGATCGGTTCGCAGTGGGCTGAACTATCCAAACAGACGGTAGCGGGGTTTGAAGACTTATTGCGGTGGTTTAATCAGGGGCCGTTCCACATCTCTCAAGAACAACTCGACGCTGCGGCGGCTGCGCTGCTGGAGTTTATGAAGACTCGTGTCGGTGACATTGTGTCTATGGTAACCTCTGTCGGCAGCGGGTTTGGCGGGTTCCTAGTGGGTGGGATAATAGCGCTTTTTGCAATGTTCTTTTTTCTAAAAGACGGACGCAAGTTCACCGCATTGGCCGTGAGCTATCTTCCTTCCGGTGTGCGAATCACGGCGGCACCGGCGCTCTCCGCTGGTTGGCACACTATGGTCAACTATGTACGGGCAGCAGTGTTAGTAGCGGCAGTGGACGGCATCGGTTCAGGCTTGGGAGCATTAGCACTGGGATCAAACTTATGGGTAGCCATCATGGCTTTGACGTTCGTGATGGCGTTCGTGCCGATGTTGGGAGCCGCCGTCGCTTCTATCGTTGGCGTGCTGGTAGTGTTCGCCACTTTGGGGGTTTTCAAAGCGTTCTTGATGGCGGTGATTTTTTTAGTGGTGCTAGAGGGTGAGGTGCATCTACTGCAACCGCTGGTGTTGGGTAAAGCTATAGACATTCACCCGCTAGCGGTGTTGATTGGTATCGCTGCTGGTATGACGATAGCCGGTGCTGCTGGTGGAGTGTTCGCTATTCCGTTGGTAGCAATGGTTGTTGGAGTGTTCCGCGAGATTGGTCATCAGAACTTAAGTTCTAGCGAAGTTTAACTATTTTAGAGTTTGCCGCTATGCAAACCACGATAACTAGGAGTGTGTTTACGCTAGGCAAATCCCGTCACGGACATTCAGTACGCACAATCCACAACAGCGCATTCATAAACGTGTAAACCAATCCTCATATTCCCACGCTGACCAGGCAAAACCTCTCAATCTGCGCGAACTGTTCCCTGATAATCTCCATACATAAACCCCACCACACATAAACCCAAAAATAGTGTAAACATGCCTTAGAAGCATTCTGGAACTTGCAGAGTTTGCAACACTGCCACCGGCAGCCGCAGTCAACGAATCGTCTACATTCACCACGAGTTTTATATGTTCACTTTCCCCATTAGTGAATATGGCGG
>JAIRZI010000092.1 GCA_031267295.1 Propionibacteriaceae bacterium
ATGCGTTGCTACACCACGCCGCCGCTACACTCCTCGCAAAGACGGAGAAACTCAACACGCTACTATGCGTTGCTACACCACGCCGCCGCTACACTCCTCGCAAAGACGGAGAAACTCAACACGCTACTATGCGTTGCTACACCACGTCGCCCTACGCGCCCGCAATGGACGCATCTGGATGTGTATGGTTGGTTGCTGGGGCAGGGGGGAGTGGTTATCTGCGCAGTGCTGTCATTGGGCTTATGTTGCCTGCACGCCAGGCTGGGAATGTTCCGGCGAGTAGGCCGACTGCGCCGCCGATGATTGGCCCTGAGGCTATTACCCAGCCAGGCATGATGGCTGTCCAGGTTGATGCTAGTGCTACTGCTGCGACAACGAGTACGCCTAGTGATGCTCCTACTACCCCAGCGACTAGGCCGGTGAGGGTGGTTTCTATTAGGAACTGCGTCATGATGTGAGCACGGCCAGCGCCGATAGCCCTACGTACCCCGATCTCGCCCACACGTTCCATCACCGCTACCATCGTAGTGTTTGCGATAGCAGTAGCTCCTATGAGCAGCGTCACTCCGGCGAGACTTATGAACAGTGTTTGTAGCGACGCTGACACTAGCCCTGCCATTAATGGCGGGTTTGGTGGTGGAACCACTGCCATAGTCGCAGGATTATCAGGACGCAACGCTAACGCTAACTCGCCCGCGACCTGATAGGCAGCACCTAGCTCGGTTTCTACCAACATATGCGCACGCGCCCAACCGACAGGAGGGCCGAAAGTATTCAGCGCGGTAGTGGTGGGTAGCAGGATCGCGGAAAGTAACTCCGGTTTACGTTCCACAGTAGCTATGATGCCCGCCACTTGATAGAGCGACCCACCGATAGCGATAGTCACTCCCGCTTGATGCAGATCGAGTTGCCGGGCAGCAACTACTCCCACTACCACGACTGGGAGCGCTTGCTCACTAGCAAACTGTGAATACGCAGTCCCCGCCGCCCAAGTGGGGTGCAACCCGGTGATATATCCACTGGATGCAGCGTATAACTCTAGTCTGTGGTCTTTGTCTCTAGCATCTAGACTCTTAGAGACCGTCGAATTCCCGCTTGGTACCGCCCACGATAAACCCCCTGCTACTACCCCGTTTAACTGATTCATTCGAGCTTCAGCATCCAGCGGGAACGACAAAATATGTTCCGCCATCGGATCAGTTCCCGCATCATTAACAACGACCGTGGTGGCCTGTAACTGCGAAAAGTCGTTAGAAATCTGCCCCTGTGCGGTAGCGGTCAATCCCAGCACTGTAACGAAAGCCCCCACTCCAAGCGCCGTGCCCAACATAGTAAGAATCGTGCGAACCGGATTCTGTCCCAAAGATGCCCAAGCCTCAAAAAAAACCGCCTGCCACACCAGCCGGGTCTGCATATCACCAGTTCGCGTACCCGGTGTTTTGTTGTCACGCCCACCGGTACTCACCATGACACCTCCCAAACACCACCATCGCTACTGTTAATACCCACCGCAGTACCTAACCATTCAACACAACACCGTTTGAATACCATCACTATCCAACGTTGATTCTTGTATATTTCCCAACCGCTCACTGCGCCACCCCCAGAACACCGTCCCGGATCGTCAGAACGCTGTGTGCTCTGGCTGCTGTGGACGGGTCGTGTGTGATAGACACCACTGCCACACCGTCAGCGTTCAACACGTCGATAAGGTCAAGAATCTGGGCTGCGGTCTGGGAATCCAGATTCCCCGTCGGCTCGTCGCACAGCAGTAATCTGGGCTGGTTGACTACCGCTCGCGCTATCGCCACCCGCTGACGTTCCCCACCCGATAACGTAGTGGGAAGCGCATTTACTCGATGTGATAAGCCAACACGCGCCAGGGCATCACAAGCCGCTGTGTCGCGTTGTTTTCGGGTAACCCCCGTATAAACCAACCCCAATGCGACATTTTCTAACGCGGTACGTCCACTTATCAGATAAAACTCTTGGAAAATGAACCCGATAACATCGCGGCGTAACGCAGTACGCTGCTGCTCGTTCAACATCGCAGTATCTACCCCACCCAACCAGTAACTACCAGCAGTCGCAGTATCCAACAATCCGATCACATTCAACAATGTGCTTTTACCAGACCCGCTCGGTCCCATAATTGAAACATAATCACCAGCCGCTACTTGCAAACTAGCGTGCCGTAACGCTTCCACTGGCGGCGGTCCCGGAAAATGACGCGCCACCCCAGCCAAATCCGCCACCAACGCCACCATACCCGGTACAGCATCAACCAGCGCTTCCTTAACGGACACGGCTAGCGGGTTCATCCTACAACCACCATATCGCCAGCTTTAAGACTGGCATCTTGTACCGGCATGACTTCAACGAACCCTGCCGTCAACAACCCTGTAGTTACCGGCACGGTTGTTTTCGTCCCCGTCGTGCTTAAAACTTGCACATAGTAACCACCATCGGATGCTCCTTGAATCGCGCTCCACGGCACCACCAACACCGCTGTCTCAGTTTGCGTCACACTGATAACTAGCCGCACATTCGCACCCACCCAACCCGAATCCACCGCTTCGTCAGCAGTAACACTGATCGGATAACCCGCAGCAGAACCCTCACCCGCACTACCGGCTCCAACAAAAGCACCCACCGTAGCCACCACACCAGTAGCCTCACGCCGGTTCACATCATCACTCAACGACACTTGCTGCCCGACAGCGACACCCTGTTCTTGCCCAGCCGGAATAACAGCATCAATCTGCGGCACTCCCGTCAGTAACGTCATCAAACCACCGTCACTAGACGATGCATTATCGCCCACATCACCAACAATTGTTCCAACTGCCGCCGGTAACAGCGGCACAAACACCACCTCACCTAAACAAACATCAACACCACTACCCATACACGATGCTGCATATCCACGATCCTCATACAGTCGTTTCACCGCGTTAGAAGTTGCCCAATCAAACCTGCCATTAGTAGCCGCATACTCCCCCAACAATCCAAGACGCACCAACGCAGCCTGCAACTGCGCAACATCTTTACCAGAAACATCGCTGCTCAACTGTCGATACGCCGGAACGTCACCCAACAATGCAATAATCGGTCTGCCGGACACCTCAACCAGTACGTCACCCTCAACAACCGTATCTTGTGACACCTTAGGACGCGCCGTGACGATACTAGGAGCCGCCTGCCCTAACCAACGAACACTCAACTGTCTAGCCGTAACAGAACCACGCAAAATCAACTCTTGAACCAACACCCGTTCCTCCACAGGCACGCTAACCACCGAAGCTGGAGGAGGTTCCTGCTCAGCAAGCTGCTGCGCAGGAGACTTGATATGCCACACCGCGATCATTCCAACAACACAAAACACCACCGCAACAACCGCAATCATCAACAAGAAACGCTGCCGTCTAATAATCGCAGCCGAAGCAACAGCATCACTTTCATCCGGGTGCTCCCCCTCCACACCACCAGAAAACTCCGCATCCCCTGATCTCTGAACAGCCGGCTTCCCCATACTCACACCTCATTTACTCTAAAACCACACAAAACCCGACCCTATACCCGCATAAACAACAAAAAGAGCCGGGACATGACGCAATCAATCTATCTGATAATTACCCAGCGGCACCACACCAACACTGTTCATAGCCGAAGCAGTAAACCCCATACGACACACTCCCATCAACCATCCGCACCATGAACCTGAACGGGCTTGACCGTAAACACTTCCTCAAGACGTTTCAGGAGTAGCGGGAACCAACGTGTCAAGATCGGGCAGTATCTCCACACCCGTAACAAGATAGGCGGCGATCTGTGCCTGCATATCCGCCAATGCACCACGATGCGAATCAATATAAATCTGATCATAGGCTGACTGGATAGCCACACCTTGACCAATCAGGTTAGTTTCAAGTTTGCAATCCAAATCCGCTATCGCAACCGCCATTGCATCAGCCTTATCCTGTGCGGAAGCATCAGGGTCTGCAGCAGCATATGCATTAGCACCAAGCGCCTCTCTCGGGTTGGCATAACTAAATCCATGCACAGTCATACACGCCGACCACTTCTCCACTACAGCAACCCATCGACTATCCTCAAGATGATACTGAAGGCCACCATCAGGCAACTCCAAGAACGGCATCAGCGCACTCGCAAAAGGAGAAACAGTACTAACTGCCTGCATGCAAGCCTGAAAGATCGAATCACTACCACCACTCGCATAACCATAAGGAATGTTGGACGGATATGAAGCGTAGCCCTGCTGGCGCATGAGAACCGGATCAAAAGAACCCCATAGGCCGTTACGCGTAATCGAATTTCTGCGATGCCCAGTAATCAAATCCCGGAAAGCTGTAAGATCATCTTGCTCACCAGACTCAACACCAATCACAAAACGCCCACTGCTACCATGTGCTGCCGCACACTCATTCACTAAAAACTGATCATGTGATGCGATAGCAACCCTTTGATCAATAGTCGGCACAAAAATATCAATAGGGAAAACAACCTGCTCAGGAACGGTAATTACCGAAACCGAACCTATAGCTGGCTCAGATTCCGGGGCATCGCCAGGAGCGAGCGAACATCCGCCAGATATGGCAACCAGCAGCAAAACAGCGATCACATGCCACGGAATCTTCGACATCGGGTATTAGCCCTTTCTCCGGCTTGCACTAGAACTGACGACCCACAATCTTGATCTTCACGACAGTGGGCGGATTCGAGCGAGAACCTGTTTGGTAGTGATACAAGCTATAAGCTTTATCACATCCGCTCACCCAATAGTAACCGGCGCTGTTGCCAACTGACAAGCCACTCCAACGAAGTACCAAGGTTTGAGAAATGTCCCACCAGGTCCACCAGCGGAATCTTCTTTCGTAACTGCCTTAGACTGGATTACCACACACGAAGATGTGTACCCCGCAGTAGGAGGAATGATGAGTACGACCACAACTGAGAACCGTTCGGACAATAAACCGCGCGTGTTAGTCGCAGAAGATGAGGCACTTATCCGGCTCGATTTAGTGGAACTGTTGAATGCCGAAGGTTACGATGTCATCTCGCAGGTAGGCGACGGTGAGGCGGCAGTGAAAGCAGCGCGCGAACTCGAACCCGATCTCATTGTGATGGACATCAAAATGCCGAAAATGACCGGTATTGAAGCTGCTCGCATCATCGCCACCGAACGCATTGCACCTGTCGTCATCTTGACGGCGTTCAGCCAACGCGATCTGGTAGAACAAGCCCGTGACGCTGGCGCAATGGCGTACGTTGTTAAACCGTTTGACGCTTCCGACGTAGTTCCAGCGATCGAAATTGCACTAGCGCGGTTCGCTGAAATTCGGGACATAGAAGACGAAGTAAACGATTTAGAAGACCGCTTAGAAGCCCGCAAAGCCATCGACCATGCAAAAGGTATCCTGCAAGAAAACCTCGATTTAAGCGAAGCGGAAGCGTTCCGTTGGATTCAAAAGACGGCAATGGATTTGCGAAAATCAATGCAGGAAGTAGCAGTTGGCGTTATCGAGCACGCCCGCACCCAGTAGCGCCTACAGCTCAACAGCAGCACAACAAAGTTAGCTATATTCGGCGCGAACAATGTTTAACGCCGAGTACAAATCGGGCGCGGGAGCCGAATCAAACTCCACCCACTCCCCTGTTGCCGGGTGGCGAAACTTTAGGTGAGTGGCGTGCAACCACTGCCGCTGCAAACCCAACCGCGTAGCTAACACCGGATCGGCACCATACAATGAATCGCCGACGCAAGGGTGCCGAAGTGCCGCCAAATGTACCCGAATCTGATGAGTGCGACCAGTTTCTAAATGAATCTTAAGTAGCGACACTGCCGCATGTGCTTCGATAGTTTCATAGTGCGTCACTGCGGGGCGTCCGCCTGCGATCACCGCAAACTTCCAATCACTCGCCGGATGTCTACCAATCGGTGCGTCAATGGTGCCAAGCGATGGATCTAACCTGCCTTGCACCAACGCCAGATAAACTTTGTCTACTACCCGATCACGGAACTGCTGCTTTAGCAGCGAATAGGCGTGTTCATCTTTTGCCACCACCATCAACCCGGAGGTACCGACATCCAACCGCTGCACAATACCTTGTCGCTCCGGTGCTCCCGAAGTGGTGACGGGAACACCAGCGGCACTCAGATGCGACAGTACATCCGAACCCTCCCAACCGAGTGACGGATGTGCCGCCACGCCTGCCGGTTTGTCCACTACAACGAGTTGTGGGTCTTCGTACACAATCTCTAACCCATTGGCCAACTCCGCTTTGATGGCCGCCACCCGCACCGGCTCCGAGAGGTCTACATCTACGAGCGCGCCAACGTTTACTTTGGTAGCCGGTTTTAGTACCCGCTCGCCATTGAGTGATACTGCTCCAGAAGTAATCAGCCCGACGACACGGGAACGGGAAACGCCTGTCATGCGTGCCAGCACCATATCTACCCGCTCGCCATCCAAGCCATCCGGTACGATAAAAACGCTCATGGAATCATCTCCGAGCGATCAGACGCTGCAACGCTAAGCGGCAACCAACTAAAAAATCCAACTTTTCGACGCTCTGCGATGATCATCCAGCAACATAACAACAACGCGCCACAAGTGATACAGATGTCGGCGACGTTGAACACCGCGAACCATTTCACCGCGATGAAATCAATCACTGAGCCGCGAAATGAGCCGGGTTCTCTGGTGAGCCGATCTATCAGATTGCCACCGATTCCTGCTAACAGCAGCCCGAAAAGCGCACCTTGCCACCAATGCCGCAACTTCCAAAGCGCAAAAATTATCAGCAGCAACGCCGCAGTAAGCGATAGTACCGAGAACACCACCGTACTACCAGCTCCCATACCGAACGCCGCCCCAGTGTTGAACGCCAACCGTAACCGCAGCAAACCCCCAAACCAGCTATAGTCATCCATCGCCACCTCGCCCAAAGTGTCCAGCGCCCAAACCTTAGTGATTCGATCAGCCAGCACCCCAAAACCAGCGACAGCAGTCATAACCGCAATGGAGACTACCTTGCCACCCGACATTCAGCGACGTTCCTCGCGCTGTTTGCATGATAGACACAGCGTCGCGCGCGGAAATGCGCTAAGCCGCATTTTGCCGATTGGTTTAGCACACAATTCACAGGTGCCGTAACTGCCATTATTAAAATGCTGTAACGCCATTTCGGCCTGGTCAAGCACCACACGCACATTAGTAGCGACGGAAAGTTCCTGATCACGTTCAAAATTGGACGCTCCCACGTCAGCCGGATCTTTCCCAGCTCCGTCAGGCCCTTCGCTCATCCGACCCGCCAACTCCTGTTCCACCTCAGCAAGGTCGATGCGCGTCTGCTCCACCTCAGCTTCCAAACGGATACGCAGACCGGCGATCTCATCAGGTGTCCAAGGTGTTTCACCCTCAGCAACCGGCAACACCGGCGTTTTGGATACGGTACTTTTTGATTTGCTAGCCATTCAGCAACCTTTCGTCTGTTATCGGGCGACACGCTACCGTAAACTTGCGATTTGGCAAAGTGGCGCCATGCAGCTCGACTACTCAGACTCGTCGATTAAAGCATCTAGTTTCGGCGTTGCCGATTCAATATTCGTAGTTTCCAAGTTATAACTAGGCGCAAACTGCGTATTGTTCAGAGCATCAAGCTGGCGCTGCATATGTGCAACCAACGTCTGTCGATACTGCGTCTCAAAATCGCGCAACTGACCAACCCGCTCCGCCAACACAGCACGGTCTTCCTCCAGTTGTGCAAACATCTCCTGGCGTTTAGCGGCCGCTTCGGCATCTATATTCGCCGCCAAAGCCTGCGCCTCATTGATAACCTTTTCCGCGTTCTGTTTAGCTTCATAACTGAGTTGGTCAACCTCCGCTTGCGCTCTGGCGCTAATATCGTCAGCCTGTTTGGTGGCCGACTCCACCAACTGTCGCGCTTCAGCGCTCGCCCCGTCACGCTGCTGTTGCAACTGTTCATCGGCGTTGTGTAACAACGCTTCGGACTGAGCGATAGCCTGCTCTACTAGCAAAATCGCAGCCGGAACAGCTTCCGCGCTGGTAGTGACGACGATGTGGCGCTCGCCGCCGTCTTGTAACTGAGCGTTAAGGCTCCTAAGTTGTTCCCGCAGTTCAGTTGTCTCGGTGCGCAGTTGAGCATTCTCGACAGTAGCGGCGCTGAGTTCTTCTTGTAACGCTTCGGTTTGCCCGCTTGATTCGGTGCTAAAACCATTAGCTTGTGTCCGTGCTACCTCTGCCGCTTCTTTGGCGGCAGTAGCTTCCGCAACCGCTGCTTCTTTATCAGCTTTTGCCTGATCAAGTTTGGCCTGTAGCTCAGTTGTCACCGCAAGCAGTTCATCCTGAGCGGCACGCAATGCCTGCTCACTACCGCCTACTCCTTGCGCACTAGCGGCGATCTGCTGGCGCGCCGCTTCCAACTGTGCAACCAACGTATCGCGAGCCTGGGAAACCTCGGCAAGTTTCGATTGCAGCGCGTCACGCTGTCCAACCGCCTGCTGCGCAGTATCCGCAGCGGATCGTAGTTGGCCGTTCTCGGCTTGCAGTCTGTTAAGTTCCGCACCTAGGCGTTCCTGTTCAGCCTTACCAACCTGTCCGGCCATAGCATTCGCTTTATCCAAACTGACACGCAGTTGTTCATTCTCATCAACGATGGAGGCGTACGACACCTCCAGCCGATCGATAAAATCATCAACCGCGCTCGCCCGATAGCCGTCTTCATTCGGCTGTCGCACCATCGGAAATCGAATGTTACGAACCTCGTCAATCGTGAGGGTCATCTTGCACTCCAAACTCGTTCAACTAACAATTCAGACATATCACCAGACGTTCAAGAGAATAATCGTCTCTTGGTAGACTACCGTAGCCCCTCGAATATACGCTAGCAAGACTCTAAACCATAGGTTGCTGCTTTACGCAGCACGCAGCCGTAAGCCTTACCACCAAAACACGAAAATGATCACTCGTTGCAACATCATCAGCAGTACCAGTAACACAATAAACGCCAAATCAATACCCATCCCACCGATGACCAACGGACGTATCCAACGCTGCAACCACTTAAGCGGTGGGTCAGTCACGGTATAAATCGCTTCCACCAGCACCAGCGCCGGCCCTTTCGGGTGAAAGCCATCAAACAACAGCGGCAGCCATGAGACAATCGCCCGAGCCATCAACACCCAGAAGTAAACTCGGATAATCCACAGTAAAGCGAGACCGATAGTGCTCATAACTCAAGCACTCCGCGCCACCTCAGCATCGAGACGCTCCATGAAACCATCAGCGATCTGCAATCCGTGTGGCCGCAGTAGGAAAACCTTATCAGCAATCTTCGCAACGTTGCCGTCCAAAGCAAACGCCATGCCGGAACTGAAATCGATAAGCTTTCGTATTTCTTTGCGATCTCCTATACCGGTAAGGTTCATCACCACAGCCTTACCGCTACGGAACTGTTCGCCAATAAGCTTCATATCTGAGTAAGAGAAAGCGTACAGAATCACCGGAATCGTGTCGTCTACTATCGGACGTGGTTCTTCCATCCCAATCTTCGACTCTGCTGCTCGACGGGAACTTATATCTGTGATCCTGGTGATATTGGACGGAAGTTCCGTCGCGGTGACACTACTCACTGTTTCTAGTGGGTCGGTGGTCTCGTCAACTGCGGTAGCGTCCGCAACGTCACTGTATGTTTGTTCAGCGTAACGCGCATCTTCGCTTTGCATATCGTCTACAAGCCCAAGCCAACTCATCGCACTGTTAAGCCAGCCTGCCATGAGATACTCCAATCACGATGTAGAGGAAGATACATCGTAAAAGTAAACGATACCAATCAAGTGGCTGTTAAGCAGCCGCCGCACCGTTATTTCACAAAATCAGGGAGGTTCGTAAGCGAGTAAAGCACTATTTCATAAAATCTGGGATGTCGAGATCGTCGTCATCGTCATCGCTCGACGGCTCTACTTGCGTAACCGGTCGTGGCGGCAACGACACTGCGGTGTCGCTAAGTACTGGTCGTCTGATGCTAGTTGCTGGAGGTTTCCCGCCCTCGAATCCGGCAGCGATCACAGTGACGCGCACTTCGTCGCCCAACGAATCATCAATGACGGTACCGAAAATAATGTTGGCTTCTTCATGCGCCGCTGATTCGATGAGGTTAGCCGCCTCCGACACCTCATGCAATCCGAGATCGGAGCCGCCTGCGATGCTGAATAACACCCCTTTCGCTCCCTCTATGCTGGATTCGAGCAGCAAAGAACTCACCGCCTGTTCAGCAGCTATTCGCGCTCGATCAACTCCGCGCGCCGAACCGACACCCATCAGGGCGGAACCCGCATTACTCATCACCGATTTCACATCCGCGAAATCAACGTTGATCAGTCCCGGAGTGGTGATTAAATCGGTGATACCCGACACGCCTTGCAGTAGCACATGGTCGGCTTCCCGGAAAGCGTCAAGCACACTGATAGTAACGTCAGTAGTTTCCAGTAGTTTGTCATTAGGGATAACAATCAATGTATCCACTTCATCAGCTAGTACTCCGATGCCGGACTCCGCCTGCTTGGCGCGCACCCGACCCTCAAAACTAAACGGACGAGTGACAACGCCGATAGTGAGCGCCCCTAGCGACTGCGCGATCTTAGCGACGATTGGTGCTCCCCCGGTGCCAGTTCCACCACCTTCCCCAGCAGTGACGAACACCATGTCGGCACCTTTCAAAGTGGCTTCGATCTCCTCAGCGTGATCTTCAGCGGCCTGCCGACCTTTCTGCGGATCAGCACCAGCGCCAAGACCGCGAGTAAGCTCTCGCCCGATGTCTAGTTTGACATCCGCGTCACTCATCAGTAGAGCTTGTGCATCAGTGTTGATAGCAATGAACTCGACACCTTTGAGGTTGGCTTCAATCATGCGGTTGACGGCATTTACGCCTCCACCACCGACACCAACAACCTTAATGACAGCGAGATAATTCTGCGATGCCGACGACATAATCGCTATTTCCTCTTTCTTCCGCCTGGTATTCACGCACTATAACTCAGATCAGGGCACACTCTAAGCTCCTGTTTAGAGGGTAAGAGTGCGGCAGGTTGTAAGCAAACACCACAGCTTTTTAACGTGCTAGGTCTCAACCATAGGTCGAGATTAATTAGCCTCAACGAATAACTGGATGCCCCGGAGCACTCACGTCATATACTGTTGCCGACACTGATAGCAGTACCACTATCACTTGGGCTTTCAGTTCCGACTCGTCAGTGCTGCCCCATAAAATCTGCCTACCATCGCTGAGTTCGACGATAATCATGTCGCGGGAGATAACCTGCACCTCCGCCAACTGCGTCAACACCGTTTCCGGCAAATGCACCACCACGATAGCTGCGTCAACGAGTAAATCTTCCGCAGCTGTGGCAGTGCGTACCACTGGAACTGTTTGCCGTTCTGCGGTGACGTTGAAAACCACCCCATCTGCGCTCACCCACTGATAGATACCACCCGCTAGCCGTTGGCACACTATGGCGCGTTCTGTGATGGTGATTCGTAAGGTATGCGGCCAACTACGGCTCACTGCGACCTTAGCAACTGGAGACAAGGTAGCAACGCGCTCTTGTATCGCCGCCGTATCCGCCCGAGCCAATGGAGTGTTCAAGGGCACCTGGGCTACGTCAATAACTTCGTCGGCGGAGATAATTTTGTTACCTTCAACTCGTACTTCGCTGAGCGCTAGCAGACTGGAAAAAAACACCACCCACGCCGCAAATCCAACTACTACTACCGCACCAATCCCCAACAACCAGCGTTTAAGCACTTTACGACGGGAACGCAGCTTACGCACTTGCAACGCTCTGGTCATGTCAGTGATACCCACCGAACTGGGGTGCGCTACGTCTGCGGTGTCCGAATTAATATCAGCCTTAACCATGTTTTCCCCTAGCCACCGCCAACACAACATCCGCTACTCGTTCGGCAGCTCCAGTTGGTGATAACGCCGCTCCGGCGGCAGCCATCCGTTGCAACGTCACTGCGTCGCCGAGCAGCGGTGGCACTGTTGCCAACAACCGGTCTGCGCTGAGATCGGCATCACGAATCAGCAAACCAGCACCGGCCGCAACAGCGGGAGCAGCGTTGCGTTCCTGTTCACCGTTACCAACAGGGTAAGGCACATATAACGCAGGCAACCCGATAAGGGTAGTCTCAACCACTGTGGCTGCCCCGCTACGACACAGCATCAAGTCTGCGAGCGCGTAGGCATCCTCCATATCATCCAAATAAGCCGCCGGTTCATAGCGCGCCCCGGTAGAGCCGACGAGCGGCACAATGTCAGCGTTCATATTTTTGGGGCCGACTACATGCAAAATCTGAATATCTGCGTCGAGTAACGCAGTTCGAGCGGCTAGTAGCGCAGTGTTGATGCTACGTGCGCCTTGTGAACCTCCAGAAACTAGCAACGTGGCACGCTGTGGGTCTAACCCAAATGCCGCCGCCGCCGGCTTACGGAAGTTCGTCCGTCCTTGCTGCGCAAGCGCAGCCAGCTTAGCGCGCACCGGTAGACCAGTGACCTTGGCATGTGGCAGTTCAGTTCCGGGGAAGCTCACCAACACTGCGGTGGCGAATTTGGCTGCCACTCGATTCGCCAAACCAGGTAGCGCGTTCTGTTCGTGAACCACCACCGGGATATGCAACGCACGAGCCGCCAGATAAACCGGCAGTGACACATAGCCCCCAAACCCGACGGCTACCTCCGCGTGTACCTGAGAGAGCACCTTTTTAGCTTCGTTCACCGCAGTGCGCAACCGCAAAGGCACGCTCATTAACTCCAACTTCGGTTTACGTGGCAATGGCACTGCCGGTATCAACCGCAGCGTATACCCCGCAGCAGGTACCACTCTGTTCTCTAAACCAAGCGGAGTGCCGATGCAAGTCAACTCCGCGCCCGCAGCGCGCAACTGTTCAGCGGTGGCAATCAACGGCGAGACATGCCCTGCCGTACCGCCTCCCGCAAGGACGACACTGGTCACGCCATCCCCTTTCGTTCAATAGCTCTCACGACTTAGTTCTGGGCGCGGCAACCACACCAGTAACCACTGGGGAAACCGCACGTTTAACTCGCAGCGCGGCCATCGCTTGCGGTTCATGCCGGGCGCACGCCAACAACACCCCCACAGCTATCGCCTCAGCCAGTAACGCCGACCCACCATACGATAGGAACGGCAACGGTAACCCGACCACCGGAAGCAGATTAAGCGCAACGAAAATGTTGACCACCGCTTGCACTCCCAACCATGCGGTCATCCCGATAGCCGCCATTTTGTAAAACAAAGTGGCTGAGCGAATACAGATTCGCACTCCAGCAAACACCAGCACACAGAACAAGAAGATCACCAGAAAAGAACCAACCAAACCAAGTTCTTCGCCGATCACCGAGAAAACGTAATCTGTTTGCGCACCGTTGTACAACCCGCCCCACTTCTGCCGAGAAGCGCCGATACCCAGCCCCCACCAACCACCAGAAGCTAGCCCATACACCGAGTTAAGCGGTTGGTCAGAGGTGGAAGCATGTACCCCTTCAAAGAACCTGCCCAAACCAGGAATACCGGCGAAAAATGCCGCAAACCTTCCCAGACGTTCCGCGCTGAAAATAACCAATCCCAGCACACCGGCACCACCTAAGGCGATGATCGGCAAGATCACTTTCCAAAACGGAGCACCCACAAACCACAGCATCGCCAACATTATCATCGCCAGCACGCACACTGTTCCTACGTCTTTCTCCAGCAACACTAACGCGACAATCAATCCACTCCCGGCTAAAAACATCCCTAACCATTTCAGATTGTCTAGGCGTTGCTGCCACTGCGCAAACAACGCAGCGCTCCACAACACTAAGGCCGCTTTAGCAGGCTCCGATGGTTGGAACTGCATAAATCCGAAGTTCACCCAGGAACGGTTTCCGTAGTATTCCCGCCCAATACCCGGCACGAAAACCAACACCAGCAGTATCACCGCTAGGAAGAACCCCACCCAGGCAATCCGACGCAAAAACTTCTCATTCGTGAACGCCATTGCCCAAACAATCAGCGCGCCACCTCCCATGAATGACAAGTGCCGGATGGTGTAAGCCCAAGAATTGCCGTCATCGAAATGCGACCATACCGAAGACGCAGATGCCACCGCAACCAATCCGAAAACGGACAGCAGCACCACACTAGCGAGCACCAGATAAAAACTAGCCAGCGGGTGGCTCCACCATTCACTGAATAGGGTTTTGGGTTGCGTCGGCACAGCAGACTGCTTAGAGCGTTCCATGCTAATAGCACTCATCAGGCGTCTCCTTGGGGAAGATTGTTGACAGCCTCACGATACGTTGCGCCGCGCGCCTCATATCCGACCCACATATCGCGGCTTGCCGCAGCAGGAGCCAATATCACCGTATCACCCGGCTTAGCCATAGCGGCGGCGGCACGCACAGCAGTTTCCATCACCGCACTTGTCGGCTCGTCTAACAGTTCCACTGGAATATCTGGAGCTTGCCTTGCCAACGCGGCGGCGATGTCAGCCCGGCCTACCCCGATGAGCACAACACCGCGCAGCCGGGGAGCCACTTCGGCTACTAACTCGTCGAACGATAACCCTTTCGTTTGCCCTCCAGCAATCCACACGATGTTATCGAACGAAGTCAGCGAACCTTTGGCGGCATGCCAATTGGTGGCCTTGGAATCATCAATGTAGGTCACTCCCGCTACCACTCGCACCGTTTCAATGCGGTGTCGATCAATTTGGAAACTGCGCAACCCCTCCGTGACGGACGCAGCTTTCACACCGAAACTGCGCGCCAGCGCGGCGGCGGCCAGCGCATTAGAGATGTTGTGCTGATAACCCGGTCGCACATCGGACACTTTTGCGAGTGGCAATGCGGCGGTAGCTCTTTGCGCAATAAACGCCCGATCTACCAGCAGGTCATCAACCACGCCCAGCATCCCCGGTTCTGGAATACCGAGCGTAACTCCGATAGCTCTAGCACCATCGACTACGTCAGCCTCTTGCGTCAACTGTCGGGTCAACGGTTCTGCTACGTTGTAAACACAAGCATGTGTCACCTGATGATAAATACGGGCTTTGTCGCGGACGTATCCGGCAAACGGATCAGCTGCCGCCACCGGGTCGGGTACATCCGCGTACCACTCCAAATGGTCGGGGTAGACGTTCAACAGCGCTGCGGAGTGCAACTGTAGCGACGACACCCAGTGCAGTTCGGGTGCGCCAAGTTCTACCGCGAACACATCATAGTTGACTTCATCATTGATAGCTTCAATGATCGGACGTCCAATGTTGCCAACCGCAGCCACCTTTAGCCCATCAGCGGCGAGAATCGATGCCAACATCTGCGTGGTGGTGGTTTTCCCGTCGGTACCGCTAACTGCAAGCCAAGGCACCACCCGGTCGGGGTGCATCAGCCGCCAAGCTAACTCCACATCACCCCAGATCGGCACTGCACGCTGTGCGGCCAACCGTAACAGCGGATGACCGGGATGCCATCCTGGCGAAGCGATCACCAGATCGATGTCATCAATTAACAGTTGAGATGCCCCGCGACCGACACGCACTTCGGCACCTAGCGTTTCTAGTAAAGCCGCTTTCTCGGCCACCGCAGCGGACTCCGAATCATCAACGGCGCTCACCTGTGCGCCCACTTCCAACAGCGCATCAGCTGAAGCAAACCCGGCGGTTCCCAAACCGGCAACCAGTACCCGAACTTCCGGCCACGCAGCATAGCGATTCGCAGTTGCTAACCATTCAATCACTGGCCTACCACCCACTCTGCATAGAACAATCCGAACGCTCCGGCGGCAGCGACACCCGAGACAATCCAAAATCTGATAACCACAGTTATCTCATCCCACCCCAATAACTCGAAATGATGATGAATTGGTGCCATTTTGAAAAACCGTTTACCGTGCGTGAGCTTGAAGTAAGCCACCTGAATAGCTGACGACGCGGTTTCCACCACAAACAACACCCCCATGATGGTGAGCAACAGTTCAGTGCGGCTAAAAATAGCCATTCCAGCCATCGCCGCACCTAACGCCAATGAGCCAGTGTCGCCCATAAATATTTTGGCGGGACGCGCATTCCACCACAAAAACCCGAAACAAGCTCCCGCCAATGCGACTGAAATACCTGCCAAATCTTGCGGATTTCGCACCTCGTAACACAACTGCTGCACTTCAATTTGCGCTCCACACCACTGATTGCGTTGCCAGATACAGACCAGCGAATACGCCGCGAACACCGCTCCCGACGCTCCAGTGGCCAAGCCGTCCAATCCATCCGTAAGGTTGACGGCGTTGGAGTAAGCGGTGATCAAGAACGTCATCCAGATGATAGCCAATATGATGGGGAGCTTCACCCAAGAGATGTCACGTAAGAATGACACATACTGCGATGCCGGAGTGACCCCTCGCTCATCTGGAAATTGAAAAGATAAATATCCGAAAGAGACCCCCAGTATGGTTTGCCCGATCAATTTTGCTCGTGGAGATAACCCCAGAGAACGTTGCTTACTGATTTTTGCCCAGTCATCCAAAAACCCTAGAAATCCGGTACCGAGCATCAACCCCAGCAGCAGCAAACCGCTAGCACTCGGCTTCGCTTTGGTGACCAAGTGCGAAATGGCGTAAGCCAACACCACCGCGACGATGATTACCACACCGCCCATAGTTGGGGTGCCGCGTTTAACAGCATGGCTCTGTGGGCCATCGCTGCGCACGAACTGCCCATATTGCCGTTTCACTAGGAACTCAATCCAAAATCGAGTGCCTATCAGGGCCACCAAAAGTGCGATTACTCCAGCACCGACAACCGTTTTCATAGCGTAACCTCCCCGAAACGGGCGATCAAAGAATCAGCGACGGCTTGTAGCCCAACACTACGGCTGCCTTTTAGCAAGATGATGTCCGCCGCGCTGTGGGGCAACAAAGCCGACACATCGTCTTTGCTTACCACCTGTACCGATATATGTCTCGAATGGGGTTTTGAAGTTGCCGCAGCATCTGAAAGTTGAGCCGTGGAGTGCGCTGCCGCCACCCCTTGCGCGATGTCGCTAGCGTGAGAACCGACGGCGATCACAGTATCTACTCCCGCAGCAACCACTTGGCGACCCGTTTCATAATGCAGCGCGGCAGATTCCGCACCCAGTTCTAACATGTCCCCCAGCACTACGCTCACTCGTGCCGGTTTGTTGGCATCCAACCACTCTTTTTTCAGATTTTCTACCATGTGCAACGCTGCCTGCACTGAAAGCGGATTGGCGTTGTAAGCATCGTTGATGATGAGCGTGCCGGTGGTCAATTGATGCAACTCCATTCGCCAACGCGATCTGGGACGAGCGGCGTTCAACCCTTCATGCACCCGCTCTGGTGTCACCCCGACGGCCAACGCTAACGCTGCCGCAGCGGCTGCGTTAGTCGCCATATGCGCTCCGGCAAACTGTGACACCACCGGAAATTCAAAAGTTCCGGTAGGACTCCAGCCCTGCAAAACGAAGTGGTTACGTCCCAGCGCATCTGCACTAAGATTTTTCACCTGTACGCACAACTCCAACTCGTGCTTACTGCGCTCATGGTTTGCGTCAGTTGCGCTGAACCAAGCGACGTGCGCATCACGGCGGGGAACCATCGCCGCCACCAACGGATCGTCAAGGTTAAGCACCGCCCAGCCATCCGGTTCAACTGCCTGTATCATCTCAGCTTTGGCAGCCGCAATATGCTCTCGGGAACCGAACTCACCCAAGTGCGCCAACCCCACATTGAGCACCGCCGCCACATCCGGCTGCACCACCTTGGCGTACTCGGCTATTTCGCCAACATGACTCGCCCCCATCTCAGATACTAAAAACTTGGTGTCGGACATCACGCGAAGCGCAGTAAGCGGCATCCCAGTAGCGTTATTGAGCGAATTTAGCGGTGAAACTGTCGCCCCCACCGGTTCTAAAATCTGCGCCAACATGTCTTTCGTTGACGTTTTCCCAGACGATCCGGTGAGCGCTAAAACTTTCAAACCGTCGGTTTTCGCAGTAGCGACCACTGCCCGCGCCAGCCGACTCAGCGCACTTACCACATCTGGCACCACCAACTGAGGCACTGCAACCGACACTTCATGCGCCACCAACACCGCAGCCGCACCGGCAGCCACCGCTTGCGCTATGTAGTCATGCCCGTCATTTACCTCACCCACCACTGCGGCAAACAACGCGCCTGGCGAGACCGCCCGAGAATCGATAACCACATCAGCGCCGACCAAACTGGTGGTGTCACCAATTAAATGGGCACCGCTGAACTCAGCTAGCTGTGCTGACGTAATCGGGATCATCTGATCAATTCCCCTCAGTTCCCCTCTGCCTTTAGACGAAGCAAACGATTCTAGCGGTAGTACTGATCGCCCACATACGGAGCAATCTCGCTGGCTGGCATGAACCCGTAGCGCGGTAGCGCGTAGCGCAACACGTCAACAACACCCGGGCGAACAACAGAAGAACCATACTCATAGGTGTTATCTACCGCCATATAAACCATGATGGTGGGGTCTTCCGCTGGCGCTATCCCGACGTACGACGACGTGTAGGCACCATATAGACCAGTGTTAGGGTCAACCCGTTGCGCGGTACCAGATTTACCTAGCCACCGATAACCCGGCAGCGCTTCGCTCGCAGCATAGGTGGCCATCGCTTGAGCTTCCATCATGTCTCGAACCGCAGCGCTAGCCTCTGAGCTGATCACCCTATGCGCCGCCTGGCGTTCGGGCACCACAGCTTCACCGTTTGTATCTGTGATCTGCGAAATCAACGTTGGCGCGTGATACACCCCGCCGTTAACCGCCGCCGCTAGAGCGGCTGTTAACTGCACTGCCGTGACGGATATACCTTGCCCAAACGCAGCGCTGTTGCGTGCATAATCCTCCATGTCAGCCGGGGGGATTAAGCCGAGCGTGCCATCTCCTTCTCCAGGGTTTTCAATACCGGTCGGCATCCCCAACCCAAATTTGAGCCAGTAATCGTGCAACGCTTCTTTGGAAGAAAGTTGCGATAACAACACGGTACCGATGTTCGACGAGTTAGCAAGTACTCCGCGAGCCGTCATGTAGAGCGTGTCGTGCGGCGAAAAATCCTCAATTAGCCCATCCCCAGATGGTAAGGACGCAGGCACCACAACATGCGTGTCGTTGGTGATTAACCCTTGATCTAGTAACGCTGCCATAGTGAGTACTTTCGCTACCGAACCCGGCTCATAAGTCCAACTGACGGCTCGGTTACCGAGATCGCTCTGCGGTGCGGAACCGAAATCGTTAGGGTCATACGTTGGATAATTCGCCATAGCGAGAATCTCGGCTGTCTTTACGTTCATCACTATCGCCCAGCCCTGTTGCCCTTGACCTTTGGCGACGGCCGCTTGCAACTCTTGCTGTAGTGCATACTGCAGTTCGCTATCCAAGGTAAGTTGCACATTCGACCCGTTGACGGCTGGAATTAAGGTGGAATCTGCAAATGGAATGTCGCCGTATGGCGCAGAAAGATACGTCTCGGTACCGTCCACACCAGCTAACTCATTTTGCAGATACTGTTCCACCCCAGCGGCGCCAATGCGACTACCGTCCTGCTCGGTGAAAGTGAACCCCACCACGTTAGCTGCAATCATGCCGTTGGGATACGAACGTTTCGGTGTCAGCTCCAAAGTAAGCCCGTAGTAGCAACCGCCTATCACATCATCACCACAACCTACGCGCATATCGCTACGAATCTGCTGGTAGGTGTACAACGGCACATTGCTAGCTATCAATTCGTACTGGTTCGGGGCGTTGTCATCAAGGGTGGTGCGATTGAGGTGATACAGATAGTCGTTGACATCACCTCCCAAATGCCTAACTAGTATCTGTGCGATAGCTAGCGGTGCCATAGCCGCCTCGCTAAGCTCGTCCGTAGTTGGGGTACGCTCAACGATGCCATTAGTTTTCATACCCCATGGGTCGGCTATTAAGCGCCCCACAGCGTAATCTTCAGCTAGCACTAGTCCGTTGCGGTCGGTGATAACACCGCGTTCCGCTTTGATCGGCTTGGACATAGTCATGGCAGCTGCCGCTTTTTCTGCCGCGCCAACAGCGTCAATTCCTTGCACTAACAGTGCTTTACCGAGCGCGATGGCCGCCAAAACACCCATCGCCACACTAAAGACTTGCACACGTTTACTCACCGTAAGCGCCCGCGAAGCCGCAATCGGTCGCTGTGTCATTGATTACCTGCCTCAACATCGTCGCTAGCGGAAGCAGTTTCGCCAGCATCGCCCTCCCCGTCAATAGGCGGTGAAGTTGGCGTAGTGCTGGGTTTCGGGGCGGGAACGATTTGGGGTACCGGTAACTTCGGAGCCAACAGTTGAGCGTTCCAGATTTGACGTGCCAGTTCACTGCTGACGGCGGGTCGCAACTCACCGCTGATAGTGCCGTCAGCAAGATTTATCGTTGCAGGGTAAGGGTACGGCACCATACCCAGCAGACTGGCGCGTTGCGCTAATGTAGCGGTAGAGCGCTCAGTGTTGACCGCCACTTTAAGTTCGGCCTCTTGGTTGCTTAAACTACCGGCGCGCTCCTGAAGAGCGCGATATTCAAAGGAAATATCCTGAATGTGGATATTCAAAGCGAGCAGCCCCCCCATGCTAAGCACTACCAGCAGCGATAAGGCCACCAGTACCGGTAGCCGTCGTGCGCCGCTTACCACGACATCCACTGGGCGCAGACTAACCGCCCCGGAGCTAGGAGCAACCGGTGCAACCGGTGCTAATAATGCGCTCACTCACGCCTCCTTTATTCGTTGCACAGCACGCAACCGAGCTGATTTTGCACGCGGGTTGTTGGCTGATTCCGTTGCCGTAGGGCGCTCCGCTCCTTTGGTAAGCAAGCGGAACTTGGCTTGATAATGTTGTGGCACCACCGGTAGCCCAGCGGGCGCGTTATCGGTAGTTTCTTGAGTAAATGCCCGTTTCACTAGGCGGTCTTCTAGCGAGTGATACGACAACACCGCCAGACGCCCCCCCACTTGTAACCGCGCCAACGCGCTAGGTAACAAAGCGCTCAACTGTTCCAGTTCACCGTTCACTGCGATGCGCAGTGCTTGCGCTACCCGTTTCGCGGGATGCCCCGTCTGTTCCCCATAGCGCAGTGCTGCCGGTAACGATTCACGCACCACCATAGCTAGTTGGGCGCTGTCAGTGATTGGCCTAGCCGCCACCGTAGCAGCGGCGATACGGGTTGCAAATCGTTCCTCGCCGAACGAAGTGAAGATGCGAGCCAGTTCAGCCGCGCTCCAAGTGTTCACAATCTCAGCCGCGCTCAACGTTTGCCGAGTGTCCATTCGCATATCCAATGGGGCGATACTGGCGTAGGCAAACCCTCGGGTTTGATCAGCTATCTGTAGTGACGATAACCCTAGATCGGCAAGTACTGCCGCCACCTGTCGTATCCCTAAATCTGACAGTACCGTAGCAAGTTCGGCGAAACCGGCTTGCACTAAACGTACCCGGTCACCGAATGGAGCTAGCTGTTGAGCCGCTATTTCTAAAGCGGCGCTGTCGCGGTCTATGCCGATAAGTTGTGCCTGCGGGTTAGCGCTCAGCAGTTCAGTGGCATGTCCTCCCATACCTAGAGTGCAATCGACCAAAACTGCCGCAGTGTCATCAGCCGGTGCAGTTAATGCCGGAGAGAGCAGTTCCACAATCCGTTCGCACAGTACCGGGGTGTGCAACACACGGCCATCTGATGTGGTGGCCAAAGTTGGCATCGCGCACCTCCTTCCTACAGCGCTACGTACGAACTACCGCAACACAACCGTTTAACGCAGTATCGGGCAGTAACCGCAGCCACTGAACCCACCCCGGAGATGTCTTCTTGGCTACCTGACACCGGGGAAGAGGTACCAGGGCTACAAGACGTTCCCACGTAATCCGGGGAGGGATCAGCAGTAACGAGTACTGCCCGCCCCCTCTGCTTGCAAAACCATCGACTAACCATGTACTACCGGCTTAAGCAACTTAACCGAGTGATTTTTCATTTCTCACCCTTTCACTTAAGTCAACAGCACAATATTCAATGCTTCTCCTTAATCGCTGCTCACGATGCTTCCCGTACAAGAGCTACTCTTGTGCGAAGATCACCTCGTCTAGTTCAGCGAAGCTCGATTCGTTTTCTGTTGTGTATTTAGCGAACGCCTCGGTGTTCCACACTTCGAGACGATCAAGCGCTCCACTAACCACGATGTCGCGGTTCAGTGCGGCATAATCACGCAGGATTTGCGGAATCGTCACTCTGCCTTGACGATCCGGCACATCATCGCTGGCTCCAGATGTCAGCATTCGTCGATAACTGCGCGCTACTGCCTGAGTGTCGGCAGCCGAAAGAGCTTTTCGAGCGCGTTGCTCGAAATCGGCGGCGGTGAACACCGCTAAGCAGCGATCCTGATCCCTGGTAACCACTAAGCCATCTTTGAAAGCGTCACGGAACCGGGGGGGTAGAAAAAAACGACCCTTGTCGTCCAATTTGAGGGTGAACGTGCCAAGAAACATGTATGCACCCTCCTTTCTGGAGCCTGGAACCATCCCAGTGACTCCACAATACACCACAACTCACCACGATTTAATAGTTTTAGGATAAAAACACGCCCTGCAGACTAGCGATCTCCATAAAGGGTTATCAGAGCGGTTATCGACAACGCTTTTAACTGAGAGCATCCACGATTAAAAAACTGCGCAACTTTGCGCAAACCACGGCAACGAAACTAATAAAATCCGTTGCCGCTAACGGTGATACATATCCGTCGGCACCTTAGCTGAGTACCCTAACTCGATGAGAGCAGTTCGCACCCGTTCGCAGGCCGCGTCTAACTCATCTGCGGTGGCGGGGTGCGCTTTTGCAAATGACAGTTCGGTATCCCCCCATGCCGGAAAAACATGCAGGTGTAAATGGTCTATCTCAAAACCTGCGATGATTAGCGCGGCACGGGGCGCATCAAAGGCCACTTCGCAGGCTTGCCCAACAGCTTTAGCTACCTTCATTAACTGGGATAGCAAGACATCATCCGTTTCCGTGAACTTCGCTACTTCGATGCGCGGAATCACCAACATATGCCCCGCAGTGATGGGTGCTATCGAAGCGATAGCCACGCATTGTTCATCCGACCACACAAAACGACCGGGCAGTTCTCCGGCGATGATACGCGAAAATACTGTGGACATCCCCATTCACTTCCGACTACTCCAACGGTCTTCCATGCGTTCCATGAACACCACCCGTCTGGGGTGCTTAGCACGCTTGTTTACAGCATCGGCGGACAACGCACCAGTGTTAATCAGTGCGAAAGCGACTCCGCCGAACATGGCTAGGAACCCGAGCACGCTGAGCCACCAGAAAAACTTTACCCCGGCGATCAACAGCAACACCCCGACAACCAACCCAAGCCCAGCAATCACCAAACGACTAGTAGCCGGCAATCCGGCGCGTCCGGAAATCTTTTCGCCTTTAACGCCTTTAGAGTTTTCGTCCGCCAGAGAAGCCTCAAGCACATCTAAAAGACGTTGTTCTTCGTCTGTGAGCGCCACCTTGCCACCTTTCCGTTCTTTACCGTGATTCTAACCGGCGACAGATCACCACATTACCTCTTATAACTGCACTGCATGAATCAGCATCCCTAACCTTGGTGTTGAGAGTTGCCACTACAACGCTAGACAACCTAACAAACCTCTCGGCATGATGTAACGGTAGATAAACAACCCCCGTGGAGAACTTACATGCAAGTGCGATCTGTCATAGCTCCTGTGCTTCTAGGCTGCCTGCTGGCGCTATCACCGATGGCGACAACAATCGGCCAGCCCCCCATTTTGCCAAGCAGAACAGAACCCGTAGATAACTCGCGCACCGGAAAGTTTATACAATCTGTAGTGCCGTTCGCTCAAGCGGAGGAACGCGAATATGGTGTCCCTACGTCGGTTAGCATCGCGCAGGCCATTCTAGAAACCGGATGGGGACGCTCCACACTTAACCAGATCGGTCTGAACTACTTCGGTATCAAATGCACCAACGTTGTCAGCCCGTACCAAGACGGCTGTTGGAACCTCAGCACTTCCGAGTATGTAAACGGCAAGTATGTGAGTGTGAACGCTGGTTTCCGCACATATGCAACGGTTGCCAATTCATTTATGGATCACGGTCGTTTCCTCACAGTGAATGATCGCTACGCTGCGGCTTTCAACACCACTACCTCCGATGAGTTCACTCGGGCAGTAGCTGCAGCGGGATACGCCACCAGCCCCACCTACGCGAACACACTGATCAGCATTATGCAGGGATACAACTTGTATAACTACGATCTTAAAAACGCTGATCCGGTAACCATCAACCAACCCATCACTGTAACTGGCGATATTGGCAGGCTCTACTACTCCGATCCCATATACGCTAAGCAACTTGGTAACCCGGTAGGAGATGAATCCGACTGGTTAATAGCTGGCTCTCGTATATGGGTGTTCGACCGCGGTATCATCATCTGGTCACTCCCCTATGGGTCGCACGCAATCTATGGTGATATTTGGGACGTCTACCGTCGTGCTCACGCAGCTAGAACCAGTTTGGGAATGCCGGTAGCGTCAACTATTAAAAACGGCGAACTGATAACGACCGTCTTTGAATCTGGACATTTGAGCGCTCAAGGTGGGGCTATACTTCTTGCCCCGGAAGCTACTGCTGCTGCTCCCGAAGCTACAGTTGCTCCGGAAACTACAGTTGCCCCCGAAGCTACTGCTGCTGCCCCCGATACTGAACCAGCTACGCCGGTAATACAACCTCCGAACGATTCACCGGCGGTAAACGCGGTAGCCGACAACCCACAGTTCGCAGCGCTTCCAAATATCAACGACGCAGTTCCACGCGGCAGTTATCTCACGGCGTTACGCATAACTCGATTGCTGGAACGACTTTCCAGAAGTTAACCGCCGTACTCGCTCAAAATATCAACTGTGGTAATCGTTATCGGATAACGCTGAGCAGTTCGCACACTCCGCTTGTTGCATCCAGCGGCGCATAATAAACCGGCATCTGCGACCGGCGATACCCGCATCGCGCTGCTATAAGCGCTAGAATAGTTGGTCGCTGCTTAAATTGGGGGTGTCAAACCTTGCCTAACACCGATAACGCTGCTGAAACGTTTCGCCACGAACTCGCCGTCGAGCAAACACACGTCAACATCGTCTACCGCGCCCTTGGTGTGGCCATTGAATCTGCGAAAGCGATTCAAGCTGAAAGTGTCGCCCGGTTCAAAACTGATCGCACCGACTGGTTACGCGAAGAGATGGGCACTTCGCTATTTGAACGTGACGCTTTCGCTTTTGAAGCCTCCAGAAGATTGGCAATTCTCGACGCCGAACATGACGGCTTGGTGTTTGGTCGTCTTGACATGTTGGATGGCGAGAAGCGTTACATCGGACGCATTGGGGTGCGCGATGCGGAGTATGTGCCGCTGGTGATAGATTGGCGCGCCCCGATAGCTGAACCGTTTTACCGCGCCACCGAAACTGCTCCGATGGACGTGGTGCGTCGCCGCGTGTTGCACTGCCGCGACGATGTGGTAACCGGCATCGAGGACGATCTGCTGGATGCAAACGCGGGAGCTGACCTGTCAATTATCGGCGAAGGTGCACTGATGGCAGCCTTGAAACGCAGCCGCGGTGCCCATATGCGCGATATTGTCGCCACCATCCAAGTTGAACAAGATGAAGCGATCAGAGCGCCGTACCCCGGGGTTACCATAATCTCCGGCGGACCGGGCACTGGAAAAACTGTTGTCGCACTGCACCGCGCCGCATATCTGCTGTACACCCATCGCCGCCACTTTGAAAACGGTGGCGTACTGGTGGTTGGGCCGTCTAACCTTTTCATGGCTTACATCGACCGAGTGTTACCCGGCCTTGGTGAAGCTACCGTGCAGTTACGTTCTATCGGAAACGTAGCATCCGACGTGCTCGGCTTTGGTTCAGACATCGACGACTCCGCCGACGCGGCTACTATCAAAGGTTCACTAGCCATGCTGCCAATCATGCGCCGACTAGCGCAAGAACCTCCGATCGATAACCCCGAAACCCTTAGCCTGCGGGTGGTGGTGCATGGAGAGGTCATCACTCTCGGGGCGCAAACATTGGCTATTTTACGTAACCGGGTGCTCGCTGGGCACCGGGTGAACCAATCGGTGATGCTTGCAGAAGAAGCACTGCTAGACGCATTATGGGATGCCGCTCCGCAACAAGTCAACGACGCAGGACGTGCCGACTTTGATGAACGAGTGCGGCTCAGTGCCGCCTGGCGAGAGTTCTTACAGATATGGTGGCCGGTTCTCGTTCCAGAGCAGTTGTTGGCTCGACTCGCCGACGAAAAACTGCTAGCCAAATTAGCCGGCCCACTGCTCACATTGAAACAACTGCGCGTCGTCTCCGACAGTTTGGCGCACGTCCGCCATTGGGATGTTGCCGACACTGTCCGCGCACGGTGGAGCGTGTCTGACATTGCTTTGCTAGATGAACTCGCCTGCTTGCTCGGCCCTTCCCCTAACAGCGAGGAGGACGAACCGGCTATTTTCATCGAGAGTGGCTCTGACGTGGCCGAGATCAGCACCACTTATGAACGCAGCAGTAGCAGACCACAAACCGTCGATGACGACGCAGAAAGCACTTATGCTCATGTGCTGATTGATGAATCACAGGATGTCACCCCAATGCAGTGGCGCATGTTGCGCCGGCGCGGCCCGCAAGCATCCTGGACATTAGTGGGCGACCCGGCGCAAAGCTCTTACCCGTTCCCCCGCGACACTGCGCAGGCGATCACTGAAATTGTGGGGAAGAACGAACTTCGCAGTTTCCGGCTATCCACCAACTATCGCAGCCCGAAAGAGGTTTTTGATCTTGCGGGACGCTACATTTTGACGCAGCTACCGAACGCCGACCTACCAAACGCAGTACGAAAAACCGGAGTGTCGCCGCTGCTGCTAAGCACTTCCACTGCTGAGTTGCTGCCCACCATCGCCACCCAACTCACTGAACTAGCCGCTGCGGTAAGCGGCAGTATCGCCGTCATCTCCGCCCCGCAGCGTAGCGCCGAACTGTACCAAGAACTTATCAAGTTAGCGCAGTGGGATTTAAGCCGCATGAGTTTTGTTGCTGCCTTGAAAGCCAAGGGGCTGGAATATGACGGCGTCGTTGTAGTTGCTCCAGACGAAATCGTCGCTGAGGCTCCTGGTGGCGGGCGGGTACTTTATGTGGCGCTAACCCGAGCCACGCAACGCTTAGTAACAGTAGACATCAACGACGACCAGCCAGCAAAGTGGCGAGAATCTCTCGGGTAACACTTGAGCGGTTCTGCGTGAAGAAGTGCAAGCCGGGTGCTTGCGCATCCAGTAACGAACCGGCTAACTCCAAACCAATCTGCGCACCCATGTCCCGCACTGCGATGTCGTCGCTTGCCACCGCTTGTAGCCGGGAGGTCACCGTTGTTGGTAGTGCAGCCCCGGAAAATTCGGCAAACTTGCTCAACTGAGCGATGCGAGTGATCGGCATCAACCCAGGAATCACTGGCAGCGTCGCACCATGCGCACGTAATCGAGAAAGTAATGTCTGGTAGCGCTTCACGTCAAAAAAGAACTGCGTGATGGCAAAACTAGCGCCAGCTTGCTCCTTTGCCAATAAAAGTTGCACATCAAGCTCGGGAGAGCCGCTGGGGTGAATGTCTGGAAAAGCGGCCACTCCCACACAAAACGCTCCCCGGCTTAGCACTAACTCCACTAATTCAGTAGCGTTTGTCAGCCCCTGCGGGTGTGGTTGCCAACGCACGTTCGGACCCCCAGGCATGTCCCCACGCAACGCCAAAATATGTCGCACTCCAGCAGCGGCATAAGCATCAATAGCGGTTTTGATTTCGTCTGTGCTCTGTCCGGCGATAGTGAGATGGCCCATGATAGTAAGTGGCACACGTTCCGCAATGCTGCGGGTGGCGGCGATGGTACGTTCCCTGGTAGACCCGTTGGCACCATAGGTTATGGAAACAAAATCCGGCTGTAGCGGCACTAACTGTTCCACCGCCGTAAGGAGTTGTTTCATTCCTGCTTGGTCTTTCGGAGGAAAGAACTCAAAGCTGTAGGTACGACGGCCAGCGCTAAGTAGTTCGGCGATTGTGGCGGGGGTAGTGATAGGCATGTACTACACCTTACCTGCCAATGCGCCGCGCTAAGCTAGCAGAGTGCAACAACAAGACCGCCCGCCACACTACGCAAACACAACTTCTTACAACAAGACCAACCACACCACCCGCAACCGCCCGCCACACTACGCAAACACAGTGTCATCTTCACAAACAACTACCCGACAATTGGTTAAATGCGCATTTAACCCAACCGCTGAATGCTAAGTAGGTAACATATGCCGTTTCCGCCAACCGACCCACTGGGCGAACAGTGGCGTACCGCCATTAACGAGGTGCTACATAGCGTAACCAGAAACTTCAATGAACTACTCGTTGCAACGGATGGAAACCTAGCGCCACTCTCCGAGGTGGCTACCAGCTACTTGCGTGGCGGCAAGCGCATTCGCCCCGCTTTTGCCTATTGGGCGTATCTGGGCGCTAACGGTGAAATAGTATCGCCAGTTGAAGAACAGCAGATATTAGAGCGGCTTAGCGCACTGGAGTTACTACATGCCGGGCTTTTAGTGCACGACGACCTCATCGACGACGCGCCAACCCGCCGCACGCAACCCAGCGCACATACCGCACTTGCTGCGTATTACTCCGACGCCCATGACCCGGTTCGATTAGCCGCATCTGCAGCGATACTGCTAGGAACGATGCTAATTGAACATGCACATGAACTTTTGGCCGAGTTCACTAACAAAGGATATTCCCCGCCGCCACAGGCGCTGCGTTCCTTTCACACCACCACGCGGCAAGTGTTGACTGGTCAATATCTCGACCTGCTAGCTGAACAGTTGCCGACACATACTGCGCAACAACTGGAGAGCAAAGTTGCGCTGCTCAAAACCGGCAGTTACACCGTCTGGGGTCCACTGCGGCTCGGTTTGGCGTTAGCTAACTGTTCCGATGACACTCTGAAAAAAGCGTTGGACGGCTATGCCGCAGCCGTGGGGATGGGTTATCAGTTATGCGACGATCTGCTAGATCTCTTTGGCGACCCTGCGTTAACCGGCAAAATCCCCGGTGGCGATATTCGCAGAGGTAAACGCACCAAACTGATCGAAGATGCGCTGCAACGGGCTAATCGCACAGATCACGCCGTCATTTTAGCAAACCTTGGCAACCCGGATGCCGATATAACCACAGTGCAAGCTGCGGTAAAGCGCACCGGAGCGCACCAAGCCATGACGACATGCTTAGCACAGTTAGCAACGCAAGCAACTGAGTCACTAACTGCGGTGACCCTAAAGGCGAACGCAAAAACAGCACTGTGCAAACTGGCACAGTTGGCGCTCTTCCGGGAACGTTAAATGTTCTTAGCCGATCGTGACACCGCAACAGGTAGCGCTGCCATAACCGCTGTACGGCAACATAGTTGATACTTTTAGAAAACCATTGCATTCAGCTATTTCAATGCTGATTGACACGTTAAACACAACTTAAGCGTTGTTACTGCTGACATTTTGAACGAACACCAGCCCTGCTTAGGGACTAACTGAACTATAGTGCGCTAGCCTTACCATTGGGTTATGTCAACGCTAACCCATACTTCCCCAACCTCAGGCAGGCATGTATGGCGGTTAACAGCAACGACCCTATGGTCGGTGACGTGCTGGACGGTCGCTACGAAATTAGGGACGTAGTGTCCCACGGTGGCATGGCTACCGTTTATCGTGGTCTCGACCGACGGCTAGGGCGCATCGTCGCTATCAAACTGATGCATGAAGGATTGGGCGACGATGTGGATTATGTGAGCACTTTCGACCGTGAAGCTCGCACCCTCTCAGCGCTCTCTGACCCGTATATCGTCAGTGTATTTGACCAAAGTGAAGATCGCGGCCGACCGTTCATTGTTATGGAGTTTGTAGAAGGTTGGACGCTACGTCAAGTTATAAAACAGCAGGCTCCCCTGGATCCACTGCGCGCTATCACTTTTATGGAGTCGATAGCCGCCGGGCTGGCTACCGCACACAACGCCGGACTGATTCATAGAGATGTGAAGCCCGAAAATGTGCT
>JAIRZI010000003.1 GCA_031267295.1 Propionibacteriaceae bacterium
CGTTGAATCAAGCGGAGTGGATTTCAGCTGCAGTATGAACCAGGTGTGACGTAGCTGTCGGTATGGGTGCGACGATGGGAATAGTGAATTGGTACTGATTAGCTTTACCGCAACTTCCGATAGAGACATTGTGACGAGAAAGGTGGTACAGCTATCCAGCAGCTAGTAGTGGTTTTGCTGCTGTGCGCGTCGAGATTAAGAGGGTTGGGTGGTTGAGGTTGGGGGGTTGGGGTAGGTGGTTGAGGTTGGGGGGTTGGGGTAGATGGTCGAGATTGAAGCATAAATCAATGGTTAACGGAGCAGAACAATGATGAACATTGCAGATGAGATGGCGGTTAACACCATGGTTGCAGTTAGACGCAGTGGAAATGACCCGATGAGCGTGAGCGTCATCACTGAGTGGGATGAAGAGCGGTTGGCGCGAGCGGCACTTTCGCAGGTGTGCGGGGCGGGTTCTTTGCGGCTTGTTGCGTTGTTGGCTCAGTGGGGCGCTGTGGAAACTTGGCATCGGGTATGTGCCGGAGATGATGGCTGGGCGACTAAAGCGACGGCGGTTCAACCAGAGAGCATTGCGGTGGCGGCACAGCAACACGGCATTCGATTTGTGATTCCAGGGGATGCCGAATGGCTCGATGCTCTCACAGTGCTAGAAACGTCAGCGGCTACTGTTGACGGGTTGGGCGGTTTGCCGGTGGGGTTGTGGGTGCGCGGCCCACTGTCGTTAGTCGATGCGGCGGCGCGAGCGGTGGCGATCGTCGGAGCTAGGGCAGCTACTCGATATGGTGAGGTGGTCGCTCAGGAGTTTGCTAGTGATCTAGCGGATGCCGGGTTCGCAGTGGTGTCCGGGGGAGCGTATGGTATTGATGCCGCCGCACACCGGGGCGCGCTCGGAGTGGGTGGGGTGAGCGTCGGAGTGTATGCCCAAGGGTTAGATACTGCATATCCTCCCGGTAACCGTCGGCTATATGAGCAGTTATGCGCCGAACAGGTGGTGCTATCGGAAGCGCCGCCTGGGGTAACTCCCACTCGGTATTCTTTCCTTGCGCGGAATCGATTGATCGCAGCGCTTGCCAAGGGAACTATCGTCGTTGAAGCGGCAGTTCGTTCCGGTGCCCGCAACACTGCCAACTGGACAGGTCTTTTAGGACGGATATTGATGGCGGTGCCAGGATCGGTGATGTCGGCGGCATCCCTCACCCCGAATCGACTAATACGTGATGGCGAAGCTGCGCTTGTCGCTAATGCAGAAGATGCACTGGCGTTGCTAGCCGATCTTGGCACGTTCAGCGAAACTCCTTTCTGTGCCGCTGCACGCTCGTTCGACCTACTCACCCCCGAGCAGCGGACAGTACATGAGGCGTTACCAGCACGCGGAGCATGTGATATTACAGAGCTAGCGATAGCTTCTAGCCTAGCAATGCCAAAACTCCAGGCAGCTCTCACCACGTTAGAGCTGCTGGGTCTAGCAGTTCAGGTAACTGACGGATGGCGGGTAGCCCGCTAATGAAACAACAAAAACATGCGTTAGGGAAAACATCGAGATGAGACGGTCGAGCGCATGGCGGCAGTGACAGTGGGAGGAGTTTCGATTATCCGCTCACGGAATCTGGTACACCAACCTGTCGTCTTCTGAATCTGGCATACCCGTCTTCTAGAATGGGGTGCCCGACGGGACTTGAACCCGCGGCCGCCTGGACCACAACCAGGAGCTCTACCAACTGAGCTACGGGCACCATTAGGGCTGCTACTTGCATCAGCAACCCACTGATTATAGCCAGCTTGAACTGCGAGCATGAAATCAGAATGTTGGCATAGCCGTTGCGCAGGTGTGGCTTACCAACTTCGACGAATCCGAACTCGCGTTACGATACTTGAATGTCGTAGTACCTGAATATGGTGAGCGCAAACCGTGAGCTAGCTGGTATTTATCATATTCGTGAACAGAGTTGGTATAGCATCACTTAAATGACTGTGCTTGTTACCGGGTTCGAACCGTTCAAAGGGCTACCGGATAACCCTGCTGCCACGGTAGCGGAACTACTGGGCGGACAACCGGGATTTATCCATCGCGTACTACCGGTAACCTATGCCGGAGCGCGTGCACAACTCAAAGCATTTGTAAACGAGCACCCCAAAGCCAGTATGGTGATCTCTATCGGCCTATGGGATTCCGGTGACGCGGTGCGGGTGGAAGCACTCGCTCACAACGTGCAGCGAGCCAGTATCCCTGACAACGCTGGCGACTTAGCTATGGGACGTCCGATAGTTGCCGACGGTCCAAAAACTCTCGCAGCGAACCCGAAACTAGTATGCCGGACGTTTGCAGCGTTCGAGAATGCTGGAGTGTCGGTGATTAACTCCACTGATGCTGGTGGTTACATCTGTAACACGCTTTACTACACGTTGCTGCAACTGAATATCCCCGGTATTTTTATTCATATTCCATTAGCGACGCTGATCGCGCCAGTGTTGATTGCGCAAGTGTTGACTGCTGAGTTCGGCGCTCAGTTTCGTTCTTAAGTAAGCGTGACTACCCAATTCCATCAGTGCATCCTTAAAGAAAACGCTGATTTTCTCTGCACGGCCTATGGAACCCGAGTTCGCCGTTTTAGTGCGGAAGTGGTTGTGGTGGTGTAAACCTTGAACTTAAATCAGAGTTATTCAAAGTGGTGTTATACGTCACGCGATCACTTACCACCCGGCACC
>JAIRZI010000019.1 GCA_031267295.1 Propionibacteriaceae bacterium
GGCAGGCTGCTGGCTATAGTGGTTCTTTCACTCACACCCCACCAGCCACCCCGGGCAGCAAACCTTTAACCATCGGAGAACTCCACGCAGTCATAACCAACACCACAGAAAGCTAAAACGAAATGTATGTGTGTCTAGCGTGAGCGTTGTGAGGTATCGGAGGAAGTCCACGCCGGAGTACCGTGCGTGAGACGGCGCATTTGGTGATTGATTCTGGTAGGAACATCGTAAGAGGTTGCTCGCAGTATTAGTGTCGGGGAACCATCGTTAGGACGCTGGGTGACGGGTGATCGTGTTGCAAATAGGGTTTGGGGAGTGGTGGCGGAGAGTGAACGGGTTGAACTGGAGTGGTTACGTGAAGTAGTTCAACGCACCGGTACTGATTGTTCTCGAACAACGATCACCGGGCAGAGAGCTTCTCTAGTGACGGCTCGCGACACCGACCCAAGCAGCAACCCGGCGAAACCACCTAGCCCACGCGAACCAACGACGATAAGTGACGCGGTGCGAGAGGCATCCACTAAAGCAACCCGAGCGCTACCTTGAACTACCCGGCGTTCCACCCGAAGTTCAGGGTGTTTTGCCAGCAACGGCACCACCAATTCTTGCAACATAGTATCGAGATCGCGGTAGGTCTGTTCTGGGTCAAGTTGCATAACGCTAGAGAAGTCGCCCAGTTCGGGAGCGATGTCCCAGGCATACATGGCCACCAGCGGCACGTCTCGCAGCACCGCTTCCGTTGCGGCGATTTCGCTAGCCGCGAGCGAATCTGGGGCATCCTGTAGACCGATAATCACCGGGCCGTTGCTTAAGCCATGGGTGCCCTCCGGCACCACCAACACCGGTCCTTGAGCATAGGTGATAACCTCAGTGGCGGTGCTCCCCAACAACGGTAAACGTTTTTCGCTGGAGCTTCCTCTAGCCCCGATCACCAGTAAAGCAGCATCTTTCGACGCATTAGCCAGCGCCTCTATCGGGGATTCGGCTAGCAACACTGAGGTGACATCTAGTTCAGGGTAGGCTGTCGCAACTTGCTGCACCGCGTCGCTGAGTTGCGTCTGTGCTTTGGTGGTGATGTTTTCTATGTAGTTAGGGTCTACTTTTAAGGCGCGTGTGGTGCGGCGGTCTGTAACTCTGAGGTGCGATAAGGCCATCAGCGCCACCAGTTCAAGTTTTCGACTATCGGCGATAGCGGCTGCATAAAGCAGAGCGTCAGTAGCTCCGGCAGACCCGTCATATCCCACGACGATACGTCCAGTAAAACGAGCAGGGGTTTGTTCAGTCATATTCTTAACTCTACTAGGAGTGCCAAGATACGCCGGGTAAACTTCCCAAAGTGAGTGAATCGTTTGTACCCCCTGCGCTTCATTTAAGCTCGCCATCCAACCCGAATGCTTTAACGGTTGCTCCTCCAGTTTTTATGGCACCGATGGCTGGAGTCACTCGACAGGCGTTCCGGCAACTTTGTTACGAATACGGCGCGGGAGTGTGTGTCAACGAGATGATAACGGCTCGTTCAGTGGTGGTCGGCGACGATAAGACGGTCGCTATGATGACCTTTGCTGATACCGAGCCGTTGAAAGCAGTGCAGTTATACGGCACCGACCCTGACACTATTGACGTGGCTGTTGGTATCGCCATTGCAGCATTCGGAGCGGAGTTGATCGATCTCAATTTCGGTTGTCCGGTTCCGAAAGTCACTCGAAAAGGTGGCGGCGGAGTGTTGCCGTGGAAACTTGATCTTTTTCGGGCAATTGTGCGCGCCGCAGTGCGTTCCGCTGATCGTTACGGAGTACCGGTAACACTCAAAACCAGAATCGGAATAGATGCGCAGCATCCACTGATGTTGGATGCCGGAAAGGTATGCGAAGACGAAGGCATTGCCGCAGTATGCTTGCACGCTCGTAGCGTGGCGCAGGCGTACTCTGGGGATGCCGATTGGGCGGCAATTTCGCAACTAGTGGCGGCGCTTGACCTGCCAGTGATCGGCAACGGTGATATCTGGGAGGGAGCGGACGCACTTCGAATGCTGCACGAAACCGGGTGCGCTGCCGTTGAGGTGGGGAGGGGAGCATTGGGACGACCGTGGCTATTCGCAGACATTTACGACGCGCTACAAGGCAAATTTGAAACACGCACCCCTAACTTCGGTGAGGTGCGCAGTGTGCTACTGCATCATGCTGAGTTGAATGTCGCCGCGATGGATGAGTCGCACGGTATGGCTGATATGCGTAAACACGCCTTATGGTATCTACGCGGCTTTCCGCTAGGTGGCGACCTGCGACTCGCGTTGAGCCATGTGAGCAAAGTGGAAGAACTGCGTCAACTGCTAGCAAACCTAGCGGGTGATATAGCGTACCCGGTAGCGGAACTTGGCAAACCACGCGGTCGTCAGGGAGGGCCGCGCAAACATGTTGTGATGCCGTACGGTTGGTTGGAAAATCGTTGCGGCATTGATTTGAGCATAGATGACACTGAGTTTGATGTGTCCGGCGGTTGAGACGAACTGGAGAGACGATATGGGTAACAACGCTGCAAGGCAGGAACATTGGGCTGCCACTATGGCCGGACATGGTGCGGCGTTAGTGAGCGCCCATGCGGATTCACATGCGATGATAAGCGTTGGTCGTCCGGTGCGCAGAGTAGAGCGAGAAGCGCTTGAAGTGGCAACGTTACGCGATGGTGCCACTTTCTCCCACGGTGCGGGGGAACGCTTAAAGCCGGAAGAACCCGATCTGGAGCGCACTTGTTTTGAGCGTGACCGGGATCGCATCATACATTCTGCAGCGTTTCGGCGATTAGCTGGTAAAACTCAGGCGGTGGTGTACCCGAAAGATCATCAGCGCACTCGGCTGACTCATGCGCTGGAGGTGGCGCAGATCGCCCGTTCCATCGCTACGGGGGTTGGTGCAAACGTCATTCTCGCTGATGCTATCGCGTTGGGTCACGATTGTGGGCATGGCCCTGGCGGACATGCCGCCGAAGAAGCGTTCGACGAGTTCTTGCCTGAAGGTTTCGACCATGGTCCTTGGGGTGCCGATGTTGCTTTAATAAATCTTAACCTCACCGTTCAGACGTTAGACGGCATCCGTAACCACTCTTGGTCGCGACCGGCTCCGGCCACCATTGAGGGCGAAATTGTATCCTGGGCGGATCGTATTAGTTACTGTGCTCACGATTTGGAAGATTCAATAGCTGCCGGAATCGTCAAAGTGTCAGACATCCCCGCTGACGTGGTAGACGAGTGCGGTGTGCGATTAAGCGATCAAGTGCAGTTTTTTATAAAAGCTTTAGTGGATGCTAGTTGCGCCACCGGAAAAGTGGCGATGGACGCACAGCCAGCGGCAACACTTGCGGCGCTTAGACGGTTCAACTACGAACGTATCTACTCGCGTGCTGAGTCGTTACAGCAGTGGCAGGCGGTGGTTGATGTGCTCCGCGCATTAGTGGAGTATTACCTGGCACACCCCGCTCGTATGCCGCAGCAGTACCACGCCGCAGATCCGGTGCGTGGAGCAGTTAGTTATGTGGCCGGTATGACAGATCGTTTCGCTTTTGAGCAGGCGGTACAGTTTCTCGGTTGGGAGTGGGATAGTTTACCGCGCGGCATCGGGCATGGGGCGTAGTCAATCTGCTGTTATGCTGCGTAAGCTGATGACGTTATCGCACTCGTAGCCATCCATACTCAGCAAGCTACCTATAGAATCATCCGTATGCCGCGCATTATGGACGAAGACATCGCCACAGTGCGGGAACGTGCCCGCATTGAAGAAGTTGTGAGTTCGTATATCACGCTGCGCCGCTCTGGTTCAGATTGGCAAGGGTTGTGCCCGTTTCATGACGAAAAAACGCCCAGTTTTCATGTCACTCCGTCGAAAGGTTTTTATTACTGTTTCGGTTGTGGTGAAGGTGGCAACGTGTTCGATTTCGTTATGCGCCACGATAACCTTAGCTGGGTTGAGGCGGTGCAGGTGCTGGCTGGCCGCTATGGAGTGCAGTTGCGCTATGAGGAAGATGCAAAAGGGCATCGCGAAGACTCCAGTATCAAGAAACGTATTTTGGATGCCAATCTGGCAGCTTTTGAGTTTTTCAGTAAAGCGCTGTTAGCACCTAGCGGAGTGGATGCGCGCCAGATGCTTTCTGAACGGGGTTTTACGCAAACGCAGGTGATACCGTTCGGCGTGGGGTTCGCACCTCGCGGCGGTCGAGATATGCATACGGCGCTCACTCGTCTGGGGTTCACTGAGCGTGAGCTAGTGTCCGCTGGGCTGATTCGGGAAAACGGCGGGTTCGATGTTTTTCAGGGGCGGGTTATCTGGCCTATTCGTGATTCAGCAGGCGCGGTATTGGGGTTCGGGGCACGCAAGTTGTATGACGATGATCGGCTACCGGCGAAATACATCAACACCACCGAAACTCCGGTATACAAGAAGTCTCAGTTGCTTTACGGTCTTGACCTCGCCAGGCGTTCCATCGGCGCCAAACTGCAAGCTGTGGTGATGGAGGGGTATACCGATGTGATGGCGGCTCATGTCAGTGGGGTGGATAACGCTGTCGCGGCTTGTGGTACGGCTTTCGGGGTCGAACATGCCCGATTGTTGCAACGCATCATCGGTGGCGGTGACCGGCGGCGCGGGCAAGTTATCTTCACTTTTGATGGTGATGCGGCGGGGCAAAAGGCGGCGCTCAAGGTGTATTCGTTGGATGCGCAGTTCGGAGCGGATACGTCGGTGGCTATCGATCCTGAAGGTCTAGATCCGTGCGATCTGCGAATGAAATATGGCGATGCGGCGATACCGGCACTTATCGGGCGGGCGCAACCACTGTATCGCTACGTGATGGCCAACATGCTGGCAGGTTATGATTTGGCTCGCTCAGATGCGCGTGTTGAGGCTACTCGTAAGCTGGTGACGCTCATCAAATCAGTGAAAGATGCCGAAAAACGCGATCAGTTCTTACAAGAAGTGGCCGGTGCGGTGGGTATTGGGGTGGAAGACGTGCGCAGAATGGCGCGCTCTGGTACCAAGAAACGGCGACCGGCTAATAATGAAGTGCAGGAAACTGTTGTTATCCAGCCAACCATCGTATTGCCAAATCCGCGCGATCCTAACGTTTTGTCGGAACGGGGTTTGTTGCGGTTAGTGCTGCAAGTGCCTACTTTTTTTACGCAAGACTGGTGTGCTTTGCAGCCGGATAACTTCACCCATCCTGCCTATAAAGAACTGTTTTCAGTTGTGCAACGAACACCTTTCCAAGCCGCAAACTGGGCGGATTTGGTACGTGCCGCTGTGCCGCCAAAATCTCCGCTAGAACGGCTGGTGTTGGAGTTATTGGTGGAATCTCCCGAGCGGGAACCCACTCCGGCATACGTGGCCGCTTACGTGGCCAGAGTACGGCTTCCTGGTGTCATACAAGCGATTACGGCGGCGCGTGTCCGGGCTACTGCGGCAAACTCCCTTGGTAATCAAGACATTTACGACCCATCGTTCCAAACGCTTTACGACCTGCTAGCCGAGCGCGAACAGCTTCAGACGGCGATAACCGCCGGAGCTATTTAATGACGCATTCCGCATTGTGAATGATGTTTTGCTTCACTGTGAGGATATTTGAGAAAAAGGTGTTGTTCATTTGCATCAATCCACAGGGTGGCAAAAATGGTCTGGAAGCTGCAACGCTAGCTGCATGAGTTTAGAGCTTCCCAGTATTGAACTTAACCCTGCTGATGAGGTGTTGCTTGCGAAGCGCATGGAAGCGGGATGGTATGCCGAACATCTGCTTTCAGAAGCGCCCAACCCCGGCGCGTCATTGCAGCTACTTGATGAACTTGTGGCCGTCAGAGATGACGGCATTGCCGCTTGGCAGGAAGCTTTTATCGCTTGTTTACGGTTGGTGCGTCGCTTGGCTCTCAAATATGCGCTCAGAGTGAGCTATGACGTTGAGGATACATTTCAATCCGGATGCTTGACGTTGGCGAAAGCATTACGAACTTGGGATTATCGCGGAGAAGCTCGGATGACTACGTATGTATGGCGAGCGGTAGAGCGGAGTTTACGCGATTATTGTTGTTTGCGCGGTGGTCGCATGGAAGCTCCAATAGCGGTGGTGCGAGCCGGTTTATTCGACCCGGAAACTCGGGTTTGGCGACCACCGCGAATGATTGGCGATCCAGACCTGTTAGCTGCGGTTATAACGCCGAGCAATCCGAGCGCCCATGAACTGCTTGCTGGCGTATGGTCAAAATTGCAACCACTTTCTGCACGAGTGTTGGCGGCTAGACATGGCATCGGCACTTCTCGCTTAGCTGCCGCAGAGTTGGCGGCACAACTGCAGATGAGCACTCGAGCGTTGCGCAGAGTGGAACGACAAGCCGAAGCGGAGCTGCGTTACTTGCTCACCACAACCGATGCGGAACCGCTAGCGTTGGCAAGCTGAATTGAGTTTCCGCGCTTCACTAATCCATAGTCCAGATGGCAAAACTTGTCGTAATCGTTGCTGGCAATCGTGGAATAGCGCGCAAACACAGCTAGCATAGGTGAGTTGGTATTTTTTCACTACAGCAGTAACGATGGGGCGGTAGCTCAGCAGGTTAGAGCAGAGGACTCATAATCCTCCGGTCCCGGGTTCGAGCCCCGGCCGCCTCACTATGAGCATAAGCGAGTAGTTTTCTCAGCCCAGTTCGGCGCGTACTAGGGCGGCGATCTTCCCACCATCGGCGCGCCCAGCGACCACTGCGTTGATGGCTTTGACGATAGCCCCCATATTTTTCATGGTGGGAATATCCCCAAGTTCTGCGTTCGCTTTCGCAACCTCGGCTAAAACGATCTCTTTCAGTTCCGCGTCGCTGAGCGGGCGCGGGAGGTAGCGCGCTAGGAATACCGCCTCGGCAGCTTCTTTGTCTGCCAACTCGTCGCGTCCCGCTGCGCGATAGGTTTGTGCCGCATCTTCACGCTTGCGTACTTCTTTGGTGAGCACAGCGATCTCTTCCATTTCAGTAAGTGTCTTCACTTGGGTGCCAGCCACTTCGGCATTCTGCAACGCGGCAAGTGCCATCCGCAGGTTCGATTTCGCTGCTTTATCTCCAGCCTTAAGCGCTGCTGTTAGATCACTTTTCAAACGGGTGGTAAGCACTCCGGCACCGGTGACGACACGCTCCGTATCACTTCCAAAAGCCGAACTACCAGCGATGTATTGGTTCTCACTCATGGTGAAACGGTACCATTACGAAGCGTGACCTTAGAGCAGACTTTAGAGAAGATAGCCGGACTCAACAAATCGTTACAGGCGATTGAGGCCGTCATTGACCCTGCCACAAAGCGGGTTGAGATCGCCGAGTTGGAGTTGCAGGTAGCGTTACCTGATCTTTGGGATTCCCCCGAACGCGCTCAGCGGCTTACCAGTAGGCTGTCTGTGCTACAAGCTGACGTGGATCGGATAACGCGATTACGCGCTAGGTTGGAAGATGCGCAAGTTTTGGCCGAATTGGCACTTGAGGAAACAGATGCCGAAGCGCAGTCGGAAGCAGAACGTGAAGTGGCGGTTTTGAAACGTGAAGTGGAGACGTTAGAAATTCGTACGCTGCTCTCTGGGGAATACGACGACCGCGATGCGCTGGTAACTATTCGATCTGAAGCCGGGGGAGTGGATGCCGCTGATTTCGCAGCCATGCTATTACGCATGTATCAACGTTGGGCGGAACGGCATAACTACCGTTGCGAAGTGTGGGATATTAGCTATGCGGAGGAAGCGGGTATCAAGTCGGCCACATTCTCAGTGAGCGCGCCGTATGCTTACGGAACTTTGTCGGTAGAGCAAGGTACGCATCGGTTGGTTCGCATCAGCCCGTTTGACAATCAAGGGCGTCGTCAAACAGGTTTCGCTGGAGTGGAAGTGCTTCCGCGGGTAGCTGAAACTGACCATATTGATATTCCAGAAGCCGATATTAAGGTGGATGTCTACCGCAGTTCTGGTCCGGGTGGACAGTCGGTTAATACCACCGATTCGGCGGTGCGCGTCACTCATTTACCAACTGGGTTAGTGGTCACTTGTCAGAATGAAAAAAGCCAGATTCAAAACAAAGCATCGGCGTTGGCGGTGTTGCAAGCCCGGCTGTTAGAAAAGGCGCGCGCTGAGCGTGAAGCTGAACTGAACGCCTTAAAAGATAGCGGTAATTCTTGGGGGAACCAGATGCGTTCCTATGTGCTGCATCCGTATCAGATGGTGAAAGATCTGCGTACCGGATATGAAGTTTCCAACCCAGATGCGGTGTTTGACGGCGACATTGACGGTTTCATCGATGCTGGTATTCGGTGGCGAAGATTAGAGATGCGTGATTAGTTTTTTGTTGTCATGCTAACTGGTAGCTCAAGTGCGTTGGTGCGCTATCGGATTTATGGCGAGTATGACACGCAGTAGCGGGTTGCGCAAAGTGTGCCAATGTTTCGCGTGTAGAATTGATCGGAGCGTAACGATAGTCTAGATTCATTACTCAGTCTGAGATTTTCTCAGCTTCTCAGGAGTCGAAAGGCAACAATGATCACATTCGATGATGTCACGGCGGTTTACCCCGGCCAACCGCAGCCAGCGTTGCATCGGGTGAACGCCGAGATTGAGAAAGGTGAGTTTGTTTTTCTCATCGGATCATCTGGGTCTGGTAAATCAACGTTTATGCGGCTGATTCGCCATGAGCAGCGACCGACTTCCGGTAAGGTGTACGTCGCCGGTAAGGTGCTGTCCAATCTGCGGCAGTGGAAAGTGCCGGAGTTTCGCCGTCAGATTGGTACCGTGTTTCAAGATTTTCGCCTGCTGCCAGGTAAAACTGTGTTCGAGAACGTCGCATTTGCTATGCAGGTGTTGGGGAAACGCACTTCCGAGATCAAAGAAGCAGTCCCCGAAGTGTTGGAGTTGGTTGGTTTGACCGGCTTGGAAGGTCGTCGTCCTGATGAGATGTCAGGCGGTGAGCAACAGCGTGTTGCAATTGCGCGCGCCATCATCAACCGCCCAAAGATTTTGCTGGCGGATGAGCCGACCGGAAACCTTGACCCGGCTACCTCTGTCGGCATTATGCGCTTGCTTGATCGTATCAACAGACGAGGAGCTACGGTGGTGATGGCAACCCACGACGCTAACGTCGTTGATCAAATGCGGCGTCGCGTTATCGAACTAGTACAGGGTGAACTAGTGCGCGATCAACAACGCGGCGTTTACGGAGCCGAGTAGGGAGTAGCAGATGCGTCATATTCTTCGAGAGACCTGGTCGGGGTTGAAACGCAACCGAGCCATGGCTTTTGCCGTCATGGTCACCATGTGGGTTTCGCTTTCACTGTTCGGCGTTAGCGTGCTGGTGGCTGAACAGGTAGATGTTATGAAGGGGCGTTGGTACGACAAGATCGAGATTTCGGTGTTTCTCTGCACTAAGGTGCATGGTGGCGCTACCGATCTGTCAGCTAATACTTGCGAGCCGGGGCAGGAGACTACTCCGGCACAACGCGAATTGATTCAAACTCGCTTGGAAGCTAACCCTGATGTGCAAGAGGTTCTCTACGAGAGCAAAGGAGAGCGTTTCGCAGATTTTCAGGAGGCGTACAAGAACTCGCCCATCAAGGACACTTTCACAGCAGAGGACATGCAGGATTCTTTTCGCATCAAGTTAAAAGACCCTGAACAGTATGAGGGTGTTATGAATGAGGCGGTGACGTTGCCGGGTGTGCAGGCTGTGCAGGATTTGCACCAGGTGCTTGATCCGTTGTTTGCTGCTCTTAATGCGTTGGTGTGGGGTGCTCGGGGGTTGGCTGCGTTGTTGATTTTTGCTGCTGCGGTGCAGATTGCTAACACTATCAAATTGTCGGCGTTTACGCGGCGTAAAGAGTTGGGGATTATGCGTCTTGTTGGGGCATCTAATAGTTATATAACGTTGCCGTTTGTGTTGGAGTCGTTGGCGGCTGCGGTGGGGGCGATCATATGTTCGGGGCTTACGGTGGCAGCATTGGTGAAGTTTGTTGTTATTGATAGGGCTAAGCCGTTTATTGATACTTTGGCGTGGATTGGGTGGGATGCTGCTTGGGTTGCGATTCTGTGGATAGCGGTAACTGGTGTTGCGTTGGGGGTTATTCCGCCGTTGTTGAGCACTAGAAGGTACTTAAACGTTTAAAGATAGGTAACTGTGCAGTAGTGTGCCTAAGTTCTTCCGTCATTGCGAGGAGCGTAAGCGACGAAGCAATCCAGTTGTTTAAAGTGTTGTTCATCGTGGGTTGTTGTATGTTGTGAGGGTATGTTCGCTCGTGTGTGATTACTTGTCGTCTGTCGTTGCGAGGAGCGTAAGCGCGGCGCAGCAAGGCGTAGTAGCGTATTGAGTCTCCCCGTCATTGCGAGGAGCGTAAGCGACGAAGTAATCCAGTTATTTAAGTGTTATTCATCGTGGGTTGTTGTATGTTGTGAGGGTATGTTCGCTTTTGCATGGTTACTTATTGTCCGTCATTATGAGTGAGCAAAAGGGCGCGAAGTAATCCAGTTATTTAGGTGTTACGTTTATGTGAGTCTTTCTAGTTCGGGTTTATCGAACTGAATCCTCTTTTGTTCAGTGGTTACTTTTCTGGATTGCTTCGCACGCTTGCGCTTCTCGCAGTGACGGGGAGACTCGATACGTTACTGCGCGTTGTTGCGCTGTGCTGCCCTATGCTTCTTGCAGTGACGGAGTGATTTGATACGTTGTTGTGTGTTGTTGTGAAAGTGTTTCAGGGGTTCTTTGTAGTCAATGTGTGTAACGTGAGGTAGTTTTTGGCAGGGTCGGTTATGAAAAGCGTGGTATTCTTTTGAACAGCTTAGACGGTTTGTGTCTGGCTAAATAGTGTGTGGCAGTGTCTGGGTTGTTGGCGGTGCGAGAGGTTGGGGGGGGGGGGGGGGGGGGGGGGGGGGGGGGGGGGGGGGGGGGGGGGGGGGGGGGGGGGGGGGGGGGGG
>JAIRZI010000031.1 GCA_031267295.1 Propionibacteriaceae bacterium
CGCTGTTACTTTGGGGTGGTTTCCTGCACCAAAACGGAATATCGTATCTGAGGTTAGCGACAAAATTGTGTGCCTTTTCGGATTAGCGACAAAATTGTGTACCTTACTTCGGATGTGCCACGGTTAGCTTATTCACCCTATTCAGTCTTTTTTCAGCAATGTGAGCGATGTGGTATTCAGGTGGTATCGCTGCGGGTAACGATCTTGAGTTTCCCCGTCACTGCGAAGAGCATAGGACGACACGACGCAACAACACACAACAACGTATCAAATCCCCCCATCACTGCGAGGAACATAGCGGCAGCACGACGCAATGACAGACGATAAGTAACCGCACAGTAACGTATCGAGTCTCCCCGTCATTGCGAGGAGCGCAAGCGACGAAGCAATCCAGAAAAAGGGTGCTTGCTAAACAAAAAAATGATCCTGTTCAATAAACCCGAACTAGAAAGACTCACATAAACGACACTTAAATAACTGGATCGCTTCACGCCCTTTTGCTCACTCGCAACGACAAACGATAAGTAATCGCATGTGTATATCACCACTTTGAATAGCTCTGATTTAGACCCACGTTTACACCACCATAACCACTTCCACACAAAATAAGGAAAAACTCGGGTTACATCTAAGAAATTGATGGCTGTGGCCAGTTGGCAACTGGCGGCATCTTTGCTACCTACACCCGCTACTTCCGTATCGCTGTGTAGCAGTGCTTTTTATACCCTCACTGTTTTGATACCGCTGGATTGTCGGATCACCAGATGGTGGTCAAGAACGTGCTCCAGCGGTGTGGGTTCATGACCTATCAAGGCGAACAGTGCGGTCGCAGAAGTGACACCCAGTGCATAACACGGTTGAGCGAGAGTGGTCAATTGGGGACGGATCACCTCATTTACGGCGACATCATCAAAGCCGGTGATGGAGATGTCGTCAGGCACCCGCAACCCGGCTTCCTGCGCCGCCACCACGGCTCCCATCGCCAGCGTATCGGAGATGCAAAATATGGCGGTGGGCGGTTCTGACAGATCCAACAGTGCTTGGGCAGCGGCTTTGCCGGAAGAGAAAGAGTAATCGGGGGAACCATATACAACGTACTCCGGTACCGGGGTGATACCGGCTGCTATAAGCGATTCGCGGTAGCCTGCGAGTCGATCAAGCGTTGATTGGTAGGTGTTATCTGCGCTCAAATGCGCGATACGGGTATGCTCCAACCCCAGCAGGTAGCGCATCACGTCACAGCTAGCCGCTCGGTTATCGATAGAGACGTGTGCGATGTCGTGGCCAGGCAGAAACTCAGAACATAGCACCAGCGGAAAGTCGGCGGCGTAATCGTCTAGCCAAGTGGAATCGGTGTCAGTGGAAAGCAAGATGGCTCCGTCGGCTTGATGCTGCCGCAGACGATCAAGGGCGGCGATGGTGCGATCTTGGTCATCAAGGGTATTGCAGATGAACGCTGCCGAGCCGTGCAGTGTGGCGGTATCGCTAATGCCGGTGAGGATAGAGGCATAGTACGGGTTGGTCATGTTTGGTGTGAGAATCAAAATGACACCAGTTTGGTTGCGTCTAAGATTTCTGGCGGAGCGGTTCGGACTGTAGTGCAACGCGCCTACGGAAGTGAGTACCTTTTCGCGGGTGGTGGGGTTTATCCGTCCGTAGTTGCTGAGCGCGCGGGACACCGTCGCAATAGACACACCGGCGTGCGTTGCCACATCCGAGATGGTCGTCATTGACATTCTCCACTCTGTTTGCTGGACACGTTTCACAACTTTGTGTATTTGCGTAAACGTCTACATCAGCCATAGCCAACTTACCATGCAACGGTCGTTACCCAATGGCTCTAACGGTTAGGGGTTCTCTCAAGTTAGCAATGTAACCCCGCATATTGGCCGCGTGACGGAAATAGCTGTGCCACCGTTAGTTTCCATTTTTTAACGTATCAAATCAACGACATCTTTTCTTAAAAATTGACGGGTCGGTATAGCGCAAAGCATGAACGAATACAGCACCACTACCACAGCCATAACTGCAACCAAATACCACGGAATCCATATCATAAACCCTAGTATTGCGGCAACTGCGGCACATACTGTGAAAGCTACACCAGCAAGTATGAACGAACAGATAGTCCTAGTTGTGCGTTCCGTCACTACCATCCAGAACACTTTTTTACGCGACATACCGAAAATCTGCAAGTATCCCAACTCTTTGCGGCGATAGTACAGTTCAAGGGCAGTTTCATTTTTTATAAATATTAAAGCTGTAACTGCGATTGTTGCCACGGCAAGCAGCAACACCAATACGACGAGGTCTACAATCCCTTGAAACGCCATTATTTTCGAGTCCCACCAGGACAGCTCTGTGCCCAACTGTTCCCGTAGCTCAAGATAAACGTTATCGTCATAAAGCCCGGGTAACTTTACGCTCATAAGAGCGTCGGTGACGGGGGTACCGATCATTTCAAGGGTCTTATATGGCACTAGTACTATCGGCTTATCCCGGTCATTCCAATATAACGGTATCGCGTAAAACTCTTCGCCTGCATTGTTATCAACCAGAAAATCAACTGCAACTGCCGAAATTGTAAACTCATATCCTTGTATATCGATTTTTTGCGCTAGCGCAGCAGCGGGATTTGCGAGATGGATAACATCTTTGCAGTAGTCCGCGCCGATTATGACTTCATCGCCATTTTCTGGAAACGCACCGGCCGCGAGCATCCCCGGCATGGCAAGAGCGCTATCCTCACGCGGTAACAAAGGCGCGACATGAATGCCTGGCTCATGCAGTGTGTAATCTTGATAAACGGTGAAATCGTAGTGATTCTGCAACTTTTCATACTGATCAGTTCGCATCTGTATGATCTCAATAGGTCTGCCATCGGATATGAATTTGATAAATATCCCTTCCAAACTACCCCACGCTGCTAAGCAGTAAAACAACAGCAGTACGATAACCGCTTCTGGCAGCAACCGCGACACTCTATATTTATCTCGGTTCCGTTTGATTACGCATTTTATGAAATCTCTCAATGCCCCACCACCTTGATTTTGCCGTAATCCAACCAAATAATCTCGTCGGCGTATTCGTCGAAATACTTTTCATGTGTAGCGATAATTATCAATCGTTGGGGTGCTTTCATAGCGTTTATATTTGCCGCTACTTTTGCCGAATTTCTTGCATCAAGAGACGCAGTGGGTTCATCTGCTATCACCAGGCTCGGGTTACCCGCTAAACATCTAATAATCGCAACACGTTGACGTTCACCACCGGAAAGTTGTTCCGGCAGTTTGTCCAGTAACTGCGTCACTGCGAATTCTTCCGCAAGTTTTAGAATCAGCGACTTGTTATTGTGCAGAAATGTCAGATTCTCCAGTACAGAAAGCCCGGAAAGCAGCAGGCTTTGTTGGAAAAGGTAGCCTATATTGCCTGTCTCCCCGCTTAGTTCTCCACTGAAATGTTTATCCAATCCGCCGATAATATTCAGAAGCGTTGTTTTACCGCAACCGCTCACACCCTTGATTAAATATAACTGACCTTGCGCAAGTTGTAGATTGACATCATCAAGTACGGGACGCTCGAATGATTTACAGACATGTTTGAGCGTGATCATAGTAAATCTCTTTGCTGCTGTAGCAGTAAGTGCCAGCCAATCCGTTTTAATTTTTGCGCGTTATATAGCGAGAAAAGAACGCACATAAGTATCAACATGCCAAACAGGGCTGCGGTTAACAACGGATTAAAGGTAAAGATTTGAAACGGTATGAATGTATAGCTGGAGTTGACAATATTAAACAACGTTGCAATCAACTTCGGTGTCGATACCGCTAGCGGCACCATATTGCCGATTCAGCTCAGTAAATGTTGCAAAAATCCCGACAATTTCAAAATCATACGTAGCGTCATAAAGTTTCATCTCGTATGTTGACCCTATTAAATCTGCGGGAAACATGCTAAGTGACTTTGCCATATTAGCTGATAATATGATCTGCTCCGGGGCGCTAAAGTATGTTCCATACTCGATTAATCCCGACAATCTATAGCTTTTTTTGTCGTACGGAATGGTATACGCCTGGTTTTCATAATCAATATCAAAGCCTTGATCGGGATCGACGCCTTGCGCCGCCCGGTACAAACTGTCCCTATATCCTGCGGACATCATATAGTCCAACACAAGGGAAGTTACTTTTTTATCGGTATATACCGCTTCTAAAAACTCTTTCTCAGCGGTTCCGCCGACAGGAGCAACGAAAACAATCTGGTTTAATTTCAACATGTATTCCATGTTGCTGTCTTCTTTGTGTTCCGCAGTGTCGGCAAGACTGAGCAGTAGAACCGCAATTATGAGGGTGATGGAAAAACGCCGCGCCGCGCCGCGCTCTTTACCTGGACTTTTGAGCCATTGAGCGAAGAACGGCTTAAGCGCTCTCAGTGGCGCAGCCGCAATTTTCGTATTAGAAACATTTGGTTGTGCAACAAAAGAATGTTCTCCTGAGAAACTGTCTATCACCTCATCTGCGTAACGTAACGCCTCTTCATCATGCGAACTGATAATAACTAGCCGTTCGGCGGATAATTTTTTGATCAGCTCGAAAAGTTTGATTTTATTTTCAGAATCCAGTGCGGCTGTCGGCTCGTCTAGAAACAGTATGGGTTTTTCTTTCAGCAGCATTCGAACAATAGCCAGCCGTTGCCGCTCTCCGCCTGATAATGTGCCGGGATACTGCTTTGCGCAATCGGCGAGAGCGTATTGTGTAAACAAATCGCTTATTCGCGCATCATCAGTGCTGCATAAACGCGCATTGTCCAGCACAGTTAGATAATCTACGAAAAAACTATCTTGCATGATGTAACCGCAGACTTGCTTCATCTCCTCGGCATCCACCCAAGCGTTATAGGTTTTTTTTGTCATTTCTACGGAAATAGAACCACTTTCAAACTCAGTCAAGCCTGCTAGCACATTGAATAATGTAGTCTTACCGGAACCACTCTCCCCAAGCAACAAAATAAATCCTGTTGTCGGAAACGTACAGGAAAAATCATTCAAAACTACGGTAGCGTCATAGCTTTTCGTTATATGGCTGACAGCTATCAACTAAGCTACCTCGCTTTTCAGGTGTTCGGTTCAAGATTTTTCAGAAGACTTTGCAGTGCCGAACCGTTGGGAAATCTTGTGTAATCAAAATCCACAAGGAATTTAGTGTCACTTAAAATTTTTTGTTCTAATTCGGCTGTAGCGGAGCTGACGACAAACTCACCACTGCTATCTAACAATTCAATATGCACCCGAGCAATAACACCATGCGGACAAAAATAGCCGACTTGCCACTGATAGCCGTTGAGAACGGGCGATTGCACAATATCTACATAATTCAAATATTTGCCGTCCGCCAGAGGTTCTGCAGCAATTGCCTTGTTCCAAAGGTTACGAATGTGCTGTTTGTCGATAACTGCCAATACCATGCCCGCTAACTGTTCGACGGACACCGCATTCTCGAATTGTTTTTCGGTAAAAACTCGTCTACCGTGATCACATCGTTGACGCGACTCTGGTCGTAAACAATGGCGGGCAGAGGAGGTTCGGCATAGCCCACGATGTCTCCATCTTCGGTTATTATTGGGACTTTATACCCATCCAAAGATTTATATTTCAGGTTATATCCGCCGTAATCATAGGTTTTGGATTGGCCATTTTTGCTGTAATCAAAGGTGAAATACTCAATCCACCCATCTGCTTGATCTTCAATATATATCTTGGTGTCGAAATTGAATACCGCACTTTCCTCTTCTTTATCCCCCGTAGGGGAGCAAGCTGGCAGTAGTAGGCACGCCAGTAACATAGAAAGCCATTTTCCTTGTCTTCCCATATTTTAGTTCCTTGCTTCTCACGCACTATATGAGTCACCCACTCACCCTTGCTACAAAATGCTCTGCGAAAAACCGAGTACGCAACCTTGTTAATACACCACAGCCAACCACTCGCACCCAAAATAATTGAGACGTACCAGATGCGACGAAGTTTTTACACAGTTATAGCCGAGCCTGCTACGGTGAAAAGCACCGCCAGCGCAGTGACAAAAGACGCGCAGCCCTTTTGAGGTTTTGTTAACAAGATGTGCGTTTTCTTCCCCCCGTTATTCTATGAAAACATTCTGGTTGCACTGTACCCTTTGTGACATGAGGGTGAATAGCTTTGAAACTATTGGTTATATTTGCATCTATATCTTTATATTATTATTGAAATCACTCCTTTTACGTCTCTTTTTACTGTACGTACCCCAAGAAACAACAGTGGATCGTCTCATTCGGCTTTCAGAGCCGGTGATCTGAATGTCGGTAGACACGGTAGTTCGGATTCTTGTGCAGTGACTATTACACCCGTATTCGGTAACAGTTCGCCAGAAGATAGCAATATTCATGTGGTCGTTTTGTTACGGATTAACACTGCCTGGTAACGGCAGGTAAACCCTGCCACTTTTGTTGAGCGTGATAGACTCAACTTTATAAGTGAACCTGGTGTTACACTACGCCCCCGTAGTGCAGCCAGAGAGAGTTTCAAAGGTTTTCAAGGAAAAGGTGCGCGATGAATATTGAAAAACTCACCACTTTGAGCCGGGAAGCGCTGACTACAGCGGTGCGACTGGCGCTAAGCGCTGGAAATCCGAACGCTGAACCGTCACATTTGGCACATGCGCTGCTACTTAACCCCGATAACACGGTGAGCGCACTACTTAATACAGTTGGTGCCGACCCGGTCAAGATTGACATCGCTGCCCAAAACGTGATTAAAAAGCAACCCAGTATGTCAGGCACTTCAGTAAGCCAACCAGGACTTTCCGGCTCTTTAGCTAGGGTGCTCGCTGAGGCTGAGGTGCAAGCGCAGGCGATGGGCGACGACTATGTGTCCACCGAACATCTACTGATAGCACTGTGCGCGATTCCGTCTGACATTCAACCAACGTTTAGCGAAGCAGGCGTTACTACTGACGCGCTTATCGCAGTGTTCAATGCTGCGCGTGGAGAGCGGCGGGTGACGAACCCAGAATCAGAAGGCGGCGAAAGCGCGCTTGATAAATACTCCATCGATCTCACGCAACAGGCACGAGTTGGCAAACTTGACCCAGTGATCGGCAGGGACGCTGAGATTCGTCGCGTGGTACAGGTGTTGAGCAGACGCACCAAGAACAACCCGGTACTGATTGGCGATCCCGGGGTCGGCAAAACCGCCGTCGTTGAAGGGTTGGCGCAACGGGTAGTCGCTGGTGATGTACCGGATAGTCTTCGAGAACGTCGAGTGGTGAGCTTAGACCTAGCATCCATGCTGGCCGGAGCGAAATATCGCGGCGAGTTCGAGGAGCGTTTGAAAGCTGTACTTGCCGAGGTTAAAGAAGCTGCGGGTCAAGTCATCACGTTCATAGATGAACTGCACACCGTGGTAGGTGCCGGAGCATCAGAGGGGGCGATGGATGCGTCCAATATGCTGAAACCGATGCTGGCGCGCGGTGAACTGCGCATGATCGGTGCTACCACACTTGATGAATACCGAGAACATATCGAAAAAGACCCGGCATTGGAGCGACGTTTTCAGCAGGTGTATGTCGGCGAGCCGAGTGTGAGCGACACTGTAGCCATCCTGCGAGGATTACGTGAGCGCTACGAGGCACATCACAAAGTGCGAATCACCGATCAGGCGTTAGTGGCGGCGGCTACACTATCAAATCGCTATATCACGGCTCGACAGCTTCCTGACAAGGCTATTGACCTCATAGACGAAGCGGCTAGCCGATTGCGTATGGAGATTGACAGTTCTCCGGAAGTTATCGATACGTTGCGACGCACCGTAGACCGGATGACTATGGAGCAGTTCGCGCTTGAGAAAGAAGACGACGAAGCATCGAAAAATAGGCTGGCAACGTTGAATGCAGAACTTGCTAACACCAAAGAACAACTACGAGCGCTAGAACTCAAGTGGCGTGCCGAAAAAGATGTCCTCAACCAAGTAGGCGAGCGGAAGACGGAGATTGATCGACTACGCACTGAAGCCGAACGATTGCAACGCGATGGTGATTTCGCTAAAGCATCTGAGATTATTTATGCTCAGATTCCAGCGTTGGAAAGCGAACTAGAAGCAGCTTCCGCTATGGAGAAAGCTCCCGGAGCTATGGTATCGGAGGAAGTCACCAGTGAGGACATCGCCGAAGTGGTGAGCGCTTGGACTGGCGTACCAGTGGGGAAGATGTTGGAAGGCGAATCCGAGAAACTGTTGCATATGGAGCAGCGCATTGGCGAACGTCTCATCGGGCAGGCGGTAGCCGTAACTGCGGTTTCAGATGCAGTGCGCCGTAGCCGCGCTGGCATCTCCGACCCGAACCGCCCCACAGGTTCTTTCCTGTTTCTTGGCCCTACTGGTGTGGGTAAAACCGAGTTAGCCAAAAGCCTAGCGTGGTTTTTGTTCGACGATCCCGCCGCGATAGTGCGCATCGATATGAGTGAGTACATGGAAAAGCACACTGTGTCACGCTTAGTGGGCGCTCCGCCGGGGTATGTGGGCTACGAAGAGGGCGGCCAACTCACCGAGGCGGTGCGCCGCCGCCCCTACTGCGTGATTCTGTTAGATGAAGTGGAGAAAGCTCACCCGGATGTATTCAACATTTTGTTGCAAGTGTTAGACGACGGACGACTCACCGACGGACAAGGTCGTACGGTGGATTTCCGCAACACCATTCTCATTATGACGAGCAACCTAGGCTCACAGTTCTTGGCTGACCCTACCCTCACCGAAAACACCAAACGAGAACAGGTGATGGCGGTGGTACGTCAGGCGTTTCGTCCCGAGTTTCTGAACCGGCTGGATGAAATTGTGCTGTTCGACCCGCTCACCCCGGACGACCTAGCGCACATCGTGAATATCTCACTGGCGGCACTAAACGCTAGATTGGCAGATCGACGTATCAACGTCGAAGTGACACCTGCTGGCAGAGAATGGCTAGCCTTGGCAGGCTACGACCCGGTATATGGTGCTCGCCCACTGCGCAGGTTGATTCAAAGTAGCATTGAGGACACAGTTGCTAAGCAGCTACTAGCCGGTGAAGTTAGCGACAATCAAACGGTGACATTCGACGTGAACGCCGAACGCAGTGGGTTAGTGTTGCCCTTGCAATATTAACTTGGCTAGCTAACTTAAGTATTCACTACGGTATACCAAGGCCATAGCGTGCCGCAGCACTGCTCCGCCCGGCAGGTGGCATAACCCTTGGCCGTGCCAGTTGTTAACCAAAGCGAGTATGGCTTGGGTGTGCTCAAAACTCACTTCGGTGAGTTCATATGTTGCCAACCATTGGCGTACTGCGCGACTCTGCAGCGGTTCCGGTAAGGCGGCAAGTGGCGGGATAGCTAAACTGCCGTCTGGCTGAATGATAGTGGGTAGTAAAGCGGCTGTCTCTTGATCTAACCGGTCGGCATCAGCGCGAGCTAGTTCAGCAGTGCGAGCCAGCGCCGGAATCACCGAATCCCCTAACACTGTAGTGAGGTGCGGCAACAGTTCGGTGCGTATCCTTGATCTGAGAAACCGGATGTCGACATTTTGAGGGTCGTGCCAGGCTGTTAACCCGAACTCGCTACAAGCTGCCACCGTTACGCAGCGACGTAGCTTCAACAGCGGACGAACGAACTCTGGTTGATTACCAAATCTTGCGGGCATCCCAGCCAAAGAACGGGTGCCGGAGCCGCGCGCCAACCCCAATAACACAGTTTCAGCTTGATCATCAAGAGTGTGCCCCAGCAACACCATATCAGGCGAAGCGGCGCGTAACGCGGCGTAACGCGCCTCGCGGGCGGCGGCTTCTACTCCGTCGCCAACGAGATTTACCTGTACGCGCGTTACTGTCGTCGGCACTCCGAGAGCGGTTACTTGGGCAGCGGCTTGGGCGGCAACCGCAGCAGAACCGTCCTGTAACCCATGATCTACCACTACCGCGCCAACCTCGCGTAGCGGATCGGGGTGGTGTTGCTGCACCCAGGCGACGGCTGCGGCTAACGCCAAAGAGTCTGGCCCACCGGAACAGGCAACATGCACCGTGCTGCGGCGATGTAGCTTGTTGACCAGAACCGGCTTAACGGCAGCTACTACGGCTAGGGCATTTGTGCCCAGTGCCTTGCGAGCCATCAGTTAGCTCGCTTGCGCCGCGATGATAAATCCGAATATGTTAACCGCAACATCTCGTTAATACCCGACATTAGCTAGCCTACTTTCGGCTCAATGGCAGATTGAGAACTGGCTGAGGTGCGCTCAGTTGTTTCTGAGACGGGTGCCGCACGACGGGCGGGAGAATGCGACGGTGCTGGCGCGTTGGACGGTTGTTGCCGGGTGCCAGTTACTCGCGCTATCCAACTGGCAGGATCGGCCAACTCCGGCACTGACGGCAAGTTTTCTGGCGCGGCAAACGCCAAATTCAAGGTGTCCATGTCGGTTTCGCGTATCACCCCACGGCAGAACTGCGCTCCATCGGCGTACTGCGCCATTTTCGCATCCATGCCGGTGAGCTTAGCCGGTAGCGATTTGATACCTTTGGTGCGCTCGGCACGTCGGTTATCGAATTTGGCTCTAATATCGGCTAGCGACTTAATGACACCAGGGCCTACCTCATCCATAATTACGTCGGCATGTCCTTCCAGCAGACTCATTTGTGCTGTCACTGCGTCAAGGGCGGCGCTCATCTCTGCTGGTGCCGCCTGACGGATAAGGTTGACGATCCCCGTATCTCGCAGTTCCTTACGCCCTGCCTTGAGTATTTTCTCCCCGGTACGTAGCAACGTATCGGCTAGTTGCTGAGTGTCTTTTTCCGCAAGTGTTACCTGCGCGATCAACTGCAACAGTCGCTCAGCCATCCAGGGAGCTGCGGCAAACTGTGCCTGATGCGTTTGCTCATGGAGACACACCCAGAGCCGGAAATCATGCGGATCAACGTTTAAGCGGCGCTCCATACCCATGATATTGGGAGCCACTAGGTACAACGCCGAGTGTTGGAAAGGAACAAACTGCCCCAACACACCGTGCGCCAGATAGCTCATCACGGTTCCTAACACCACCCCGAATAAATTATCGGCCGCTGTTTCGTCGGGGAGCAGTTTATCTGTGCCGGAAGCTTGGAACAGGTAAGCCGAGTTGGCGATGTTCACCGTGATAATAGTTGGCCGATCAACCACATATACCGCTGCGCGTCCGTCATTGGGCAACCCGGAGGTGTTAACTACCAAGTCAATTGCTTCGCTGGCTGCGGCACGCAGTTCAGCGACCCCAACAGCCATTTCACGTTTTGAAAACTGCGGCCCCGGTTTGGTGAGCTTATTGGCAATACGAGTGGCAAGTTCCCAATTGATGGCGTTCATAATAACAGCCTACGACTTAAGGATGCACTGACTAACCATGCACTGCACAGTGTCCGCCCGCAAACACCTTTAATACTTTCATCAGAAGCTCTTATAAGTAACAGTTCGACCCTTAACTTAAGTTGACGTTTCCGCTGGTGGTTCGCTTGGCGGGTGCTCAGGGTTATCATCATCAATGTCTCTTAGGTATCGTCTTGCTTATAACAGTGCTTTAATTAGTGTTCTTGAACCCAACCGGAAAAGGGTCGTCTAAACCCAATATGTGAAGCATGAAAAGAGAGTAGCTGTGTCCGAAGATTTGCGTCAACAAGACAGTAACCCTGCTAGCGGAATCACTTTCGATGTGACTATCGAAATCCCGCGTGGAGTAAAGAATAAATACGAAATGGATCATGAAACTGGGCGCATAGTGTTGGATCGCCCGCTGTTTACATCTACGCAGTACCCATATGATTACGGTTTTATCGAAGGTACGCTGGGCGACGACAACGATCCGCTTGACGCAATGGTGGTGCTAACCGAACCGACTTTTCCAGGCTGCATGATCCGTTGTCGCGCTATCGCTATGTTCCAGATGACCGACGAAAAAGGCGGTGATGCCAAGGTGCTCTGCGTTCCGGTATCTGACCGGCGACGCGCCTACCTAGACGACGTTGAGGACGTGGCCGAGTACGTGCTGTTAGAGATTGAGCACTTTTTCACAGTTTATAAAGATTTAGAACCCGGTAAGAGTGTTGAAGGTGCTTCTTGGGTAGGTCGCCAGGAAGCCGAAGCTGAGATTCGCACCAGTTTCGCGCGCGCTAAAGGCACCGATTACGAGTTGTACTCCCACGAACTACACCGAAAATAAGCTGCGCGTCACGGATTCGGGAGCCACCTAAGAGAATCGAACTCTTGACCTGTTCATTACGAGTGAACCGCTCTGCCAACTGAGCTAAGGTGGCACGCCCCATCAGCTATCCACTTTCAAGGCGTACGACACTATACCCGTGCTCGGCCTGCAATGAGAAAATCCAGAGGGCTACCATGCGTATCTTGGCTCTCACTCCTGCGAACATACTGCGGCGTAGTTCTGCGTTTTAAGGAAATACCTCTGGGCGAGGGTTAAAATCCGTACGCTAATCGCTCGGGGCGCAACCGTTTTAGTTCAATATCGCTATGAGTGGCGAAATACTCCAACAGTAGCTCGCTCATTGAGACGGTTATCTCAGCCAACGGGTGCTTGCCTACGTACATGGGGTACTCCCCGGCACCAGAAGCGCGATAGTTGTTTAAACAAATTCGGATGTGATCGTCTGGCGCAATGGGAGTGCCATCCCAGCGAGCTAATCTGGTGACTCGTTTGCCGGGCGGCAAACTAATATCGAAAGCGTAGTCAATCCCGGCGAAGAAGTCGTAGCTATAATGTTCGATCTTTGGTACTAGGAAAGCCGCCGACACTGCTAGGTTCCCGGCGGCATCCAATGTCAGATACTCGGCGCTGCGTTCAATGGCGGCTTTGAGTTCCGCTCCAGTTAGTTGCAACGTCAGTAGGGTGTTGGCGTACGGATACGTTGCCAGAATGTCGCGGGTAGTGACGGTGGTGTTGAATCCGGCGATTTCATTTGCAAGCGACGATACCGCCACCTCAGCGCCGGTTGCTGCAAGCTGCACCTGGTTTACAAAATCTGCAATAGGCGATCCGTTCGCCGCCATCCGCTCCCTAGTATCAGGTTTCAGCGCGTAAGACAGTTGCCCCACCGGCTTATCAAGCCAGTTTTGCAGATCGTTTTCCAACGGTAGCAGTGCGCGAGCAACGGATGCAACGCGCGGGTTTGCAACTATATTTGACGAGGTTGGCGCATCTGGTGCAGCTAGAACCCAAGGTTCTGGAGCCGACAATCCGCTGATGCCGCTACGGGGAGTGACCAGTTCAGACAGCGACACCTCCCAGCGTCGTCCCGCAGCTAGCTCGGCACTCCCGTGTTCTACCAACTCCAAGTGGCAGTACTGGCGGCCGTATTCACCCGGCTGTATGGTGAAAGTGCCCTGTACTAGCCGTCCTGGAGTGGGGTTGTGTTGATGCCCGCAGAGCAGCAAGTCAAAATCGAGTTCTTCGCAGATACGATAACCAACATTCTCATTCGTTTTAGAAACGACCGCACCGGTTGCGGTGTCTCGTTCGTAACCGCCGTGGTACAAACACACCATGATGTCACAGCGCCCACGTAGCTCGTCGGCCGCCTGCCGTAGTGCCTCAAACGGGTCGCTCACTTTGATGCCAACCAGGTTCTCCGGTTGTTCCCAAACATTCACCCAATCGGTGACGGCTCCGGCCACCCCGACCTTAACTCCGTTACCTGTAGTAAGCACGACTGGCGGAAATAGCGCTTTCCCGGCAGCATCAGTGATGTTCTGACAGACGAAAGCAGCGCCGCCTTTGCGTAACTGTGTTACATAGTCAGCGAGGTATCGCCATCCATAGTTGAAATCATGATTCCCGGCAGTTGCCACGTGGTAACCGCATTCAATAAAAGCTTGCGCTATGGGAGCTGGGCTATGCAGTTTAGTGGCGCAGTAGTAGCCGAACGCAGACCCTTGCAAAGTGTCGCCATTGTCGAACACCAATGTTTCGGCATCAATGTCGAACTCCTGAGCGCAGGCAAGCATCCCCATTGGGGAGGGGGTGTGATCGGCATACCGCGTTGGGTACAGGTGAGAATGTGTGTCCGATGTGTAGTAAATGCGCAGCCGTCTACCCATGATATGCTCCATAACCGTCTCATCAACCTTGTGCTAACTTCACCCGTATTCGGGTGGATGCCACTTCGATCATCAGAATTAACAACAACAACCCCCACAGGATTGCTCCAGCTTCGCTCCAGCGATACGCCTGCATGGCAAAGATCAGCGGGGCACCTATGCCGCCCGCACCCACCAAACCAAGCACCGTAGCATCACGTAGGTTCATATCGAAACGGTAAATGATAGTGGAGAGAAAATCTGGAATAAGTTGCGCAATAATGCCAAAACGAATCTTCTGAAACAGTGTGCAACCTGCTGCGTCCAAAGATTCCAGTATGCGAGTGTCGAGGTCTTCAATGTACTCGATGTACATCTTTGCCACCATACCGATGCTCGCCAACCCCATCGTCATCAACCCTGCGAACGGGCCTGGGCCGGTGACACGCATAAACATCAATCCGTATACCATCACCGGTACGGTGCGGATAGCCATCAGCACCGTACGCCCAATCAAAGCCAACGGAGCGGGTACGATATTGGTGGCTGAAACAAACGCTAAAGGTACGGCAAGTACCGCCCCTACCAAGGTGCCCAGAAACGCGATACAGATAGTTTCAAACAGCAGATAGGCAACGGACTTCTCACTCAACGAGAATAATAAAGCCTTGTCAGGGTGGATTAACCCAGAAAAGATATTGTTGACGATCTTCATGCCGCCCTCAGTCATGTTAGCCAGATCAACCGCAGACGACGACCACGCCAGCAGTGCGCCCAAGATAACGAGCACGATAATGTTACGCCGCCAAGAACGTGGCTCACTTAGCAAGGCGCGCTGCACTGGGGTGGCATCAAGTAGGGCGTCTTTGACGCCAGGATCAATTTTCGAGAGGTTCTTTGTCATTTCGCCAGCTCCCCTCACGTCAACTTCTTGCGTAGGTAGTGGCTAATCCACTCAATGAACACTACGGTGGCGAACAGCAACACAAACACCATGCCCACGTTGGGATACTGTCGCCACTGCACGTTCTCGTTAAGAGTCAAACCGATACCGCCAGCACCGACGTAGCCCAGGATGGCGGCATAACGCACATTGCCTTCAAAACAGTACAGTGACGCTGAAAGATAAGCCGGTAACACCTGCGGCATGATGGCTGTCCAGAAAGTAGCCGGACGAGTGGCGCCTAGCGCAATCATGGCCTCATCTGGACCCATGTCGGCGGTTTCAATCATCTCGTATAGCTGTTTACCAAGATAACTAAAAGTGAACAGCCCAATAGCGATAGTACCCGCCATAGTGCCTAACCCAAACACGAAAGTGGCGATGAGTGCCGTAATCAAACTTGGTAACGTGCGCACCACTGCCAGTATGCCGCGCGCCACCATTAACACCACCTTGTTACGCACCATATTGGACGATGCCACCACCGCGAGCGGAATAGCCAACACTGCGCCGGTAAACGATCCGATAACGCTCATCTTGATAGTGTCGAGCAGCGGTCCAAGTACCTTATGCCAGTAGTTCCAGTTTGGCGGAAACATGTTGCCGATGATTACAAAGAACTGCTTGCCGCGAGTTACTAGCACAGTAAGGCTGAAATCTGTCATGTAGATGGAGAGCACGCTGAACGCCAACACAAAAATCAGAATTATTGGCACTCGCGAGCGTGGCTCCCATACTTCGGTACCATCGGCGAGATATGACTTGGTTGGTTTGAATATTTGGTCAAACCGAGTTAGTTTGGCACCAACAACAACGCGATGCTCGGACGTATCCGATGTCGCTTTAACTGCGGTGGGTACGGTAGTCATTCCACTACCTCCAGTTCCGCTTCACTGCCGGGAATCTTCCCCTGATAAATCACATCTAGAATCTCGGGGGTGACATCTGTGGTTGAGCCGTCATAGACGATGCGTCCAGCTCTGATGCCCACTACACGATCAGCATAATCAAGCGCCAATTCGACGTGGTGGATGTTGATAAGAATGGAGATGTTCAGGTCTTCGTTGATACGTCGGAAATCACCCATCACTTGTCGAGCGGTCACCGGGTCGAGCGCCGCCACCGGCTCGTCCGCCAAGATGATACTAGGGTCTTGCGCCAGGGTGCGCGCCAGCGCGACTCGCTGCTGTTGCCCACCGGAAAGTTGATCGGCGCGAGTGTAAGCCTTGTCAAGGATGCCCACCTTATCGAGCGCTTCCAGTGCGCTCACCTTGTCAGCTTTGGTGTATAGACCTAGCAGCACGCGCCAAAACGGCATATCCGGCACTTTCGCAGTGAGTACATTACGGATAACAGTGGTGCGAGTCACCAAGTTGAAAGATTGAAACACCATACCGATACGGCGACGGAAACGGCGTAATGCCTTACCGGTGAGGGAATGGACAGATATTTCGTCCACGCTCAGCGTGCCGGAGGTGATGTCGTGCATCTTATTGATGCATCTGATGAGGGTGGATTTCCCGGCACCCGAAAGCCCAATGATAGCCACAAACTCACCTTGCTCAATGGTGAGTGACACTTCGTCCAACCCTTTGACCCCGTTGGGGTAAACCTTGGACACATTATCGAAGATAATCATCTTCATCGCCTCGCTTACTGCCCGTACTTCGTCGTACATGGGGCATCAATAGTAGCGCATCGGATACCGATACCGATACCGGCGCAGAGCACACATCACAGTACGCAGAATGAGAATGCTATCGCAAAGCAGCAGGATAGTGCGCAACTCTATTTTGCAAATCTTTTGCAAATCTGACGTTTCGCTGTTTTATGCGACATCTAGCAAAACGCCAAGTATCACCATATCGCTGGCTTAGACGACGGAACGAGCTGGTTTACCCGTTCCGTTCGTCTAGCCGATAGCGCTTAGCTGATTAGCAATCTCACTAAGCGTTCTGCATCTCCTGGATGACCTTTTGTGCTTTGCGAGCTGGGTCATAATCAGCAGAGGTTGCCGGAGCATAACCCTCATGGGCGTATATCTTGACAACTTCTTTACCCTCAGGGGTGTTACCAATGTTAATCAAGGCCTGTGCGATGGCTTCTTTGAAACCGGGGTTGTTGTTCAGCGTGGCGGAACTCTTGGAAACGGACACGGTGTCATTGAAGATTTTATCGGTGACACCCACGATGCAGGTTTCGTCCCAGATACTCGCAGTACGGCTGTACTCCGCCGTCCACTTGTCTTCGTAGTCACGACGACCATCAGCATAGACAGTCAGCAGATCCACCTGGCCGGAAGCAAGTCGCGCAAACGAAGTGCCATAGGAATCGGATTGCGCGGAGCGCGTAAGATCACTGACGCTCTTCTGATAGCTGTCGAGCAGCCACAGCGTCGGGTAGATGTAACCGGCGGAAGAAGTGGAACTCATCACAGCCCAGTTAGCAGCGTCAAGGTCATCCCAAGTGAGTTCCGTGCCGGAGTTAACAGTGTTACATAATTCCTGACCTTTAGCAGACGGACCGGCGATAACAAGAGCGCGGTAAAAACTTACCTGAGTGTCAACAGCAGTAGTTGGCTTCTCATCGTTCCAGACTTTAGCCTCCGGGGAATCGATAGACAGACCAGCGCGCGTAGAAGCAAGAATCACCTCGGCGCCTTCGTCATAAAGCACGTAAGTACCTCCGGGGATAAAACCCACATCAACGGAACCAGCATCAAGTGATTCGCCGACGGCTTCGTAGGTAGTGCCTACAGAGATTTCAACATCACTGAGCGCGTAACCGGCCTTGGCTAACTCTGCGATAAGCATTTCTTTTAGCGGCGCGGTAGCGGTGATGATTTCAGCAGGCTCGCGGGATGGCACGAATGCTACTTTCAAAGTGTCAATCTTCACCGGGCCGGTTGTAGTAGAAATGGGATCAGTATCATCGGATGAACAACCGCTGACTAGACCTACCAGCAGGGCGCACGCAAATGCGCTGCTTAAGAGTTTTTTCATTTGGGTCTTCTTTGACTTGTAGTTGTATTGGTGGTTCCCAGCGACCTGCGGAAGAAAGTTTCGCCGGGATGTGCCAGCCTACCACCCGATTACTAGATTTTGCAGTATCGCAAAACTTCGGTAAAATATCTGTAAATTTCGTGCAAAATGCAGCTTAAAGGTGCCTTATTGTGCGGCAAACGCGAAATATTCCAGATAAGACAGTACGCCCTCATAAGGTGAGCGTCTAACGACTAGCTTGAAGTTGCGCAGATTAGCGAGCGATACGGGTAAAAGAGCATATTCGAGGAGAATATTTTCCACTCAGATGCTGCGCTGTCAGTAGGGGCACGTAGTCTATAGGTGTGGATGATGAACTTAACGAAGCGACTGACGGTGAACGCTCGGAGAGCTACTACGACACGAGCAGTCCGGGATTATTCGATGCCGCCACTGCGGAAAACGCTGCGAGTACTGCACCGGTGGATCCGGAAGACTCCCCGTCGGATGCCAAAAAAGTAGCCGCTGCACCGAAAAAGGTAAAAACATCCAAAAAGAAGAAACCGGCAGCGCAGCCTACTGACATGACACCTACCATTGACGAGCAGATAGCGGATGCGGAAGCAGCGGTTGAATCTATGGCCAGTGACGCAGGCAAACAGCCCCAAACGTTGGCGCTCTACCGGCGGTATCGCCCCGACACATTCAATGAAGTAATCGGCGAAGAACATGTCACCGAACCGCTAAAAAGAGCGCTTATCAACAACCGAGTCAACCATGCTTACCTGTTTTCTGGGCCGCGGGGCTGCGGCAAAACAACAAGCGCACGCATCTTGGCACGCTGCTTAAACTGTGAACAAGGCCCCACCCCTACTCCCTGCGGAGTATGCCAGAGTTGCCGTGAGTTGGCGACCGGTGGCTCCGGTTCCGTAGACGTAATCGAGATAGACGCGGCATCTCATGGCCAGGTCGATGATGCCCGCGATCTGCGAGATCGCGTCTACTATGTGCCAGTCAACTCGCGCTACAAGATTTATATAGTTGACGAAGCCCACATGGTCACCACGGCAGGGTTCAATGCACTACTGAAAGTGGTGGAAGAGCCACCGCCACACGTCAAATTCATCTTTGCAACCACTGAACCGGAAAAGGTGATTGACACTATTCGTTCTCGCACGCATCACTATCCTTTCCGGTTGGTACCTCCAAAGGTGATGCAGAGCTATCTTGAGAAAGTCTGCGCCGAAGAAAACGTAGCAGTAGAACAGGGGGTACTGGCACTGGTGGTACGCGCCGGAGCCGGATCGGTGCGCGATTCGCTATCGGTACTCGACCAGTTACTAGGAGCCGCTAGCAAGGAGGGCGTTACTTATGCCCACGCTGCCGCACTGCTCGGCTACACTCCAGATTGGTTGCTGGATGAGTTAGTGGATGCGTTTGGTGATGCGTGGGGTACAGGCGTGTTCGCGGCGATCGACAAGGTGATTGAGGTGGGGCTTGATCCGAAGCATTTTGCGGAAGATTTGCTGCAAAGGCTGCGTGATCTGATGATACTGGCACGGGTTTCCGATGCAGTGAAAACGGGGTTGCTCGACCTCCCAGAAGATCAAGGTGCCAAATACGCCGAACAGGCATCCAAACTAGGCCCGGATGAGTTGACTCGTGCGGCTGAGGTGATTGCCGAAGGATTGACGGCGATGCGCGGCACTACCGCACCACGCCTACATCTGGAGTTGATGTGCGCGCGTGTGCTGTTACCCAGCGCTGACACCGGGCCGCGGTCTGTGGCGGCACGAGTGGAACGCTTGGAAAGAATAGTGAATAGCGGCGGTGTTAGTGCTGATGCGACAGGTAACGTAACTCCCCGACCACGCTCAGTTGTTGCTACGTCTAATTCGCCGTTAACGACTCAACCACCCGCAAATCAGGCGGTATCTTCACCGCGCCCCACCCCGCAATCAACTCAACTGTCGGCGGGGCAACAACCAGCAGCACAACAGCAACGACAGCAGCAAGCCGGGGAGATAACTGCGCCACCACAGCAAGCTCCGGTGAACCAGCATCTCGTAGCGCAACAACCCGCTGAACAACGACCTGTTACCCAACAACCTACTGAACCACACCCCACCACCCAACAACCGGGAACAACATATGCCCCACTCACCGCAGCTACCGATCTATCCGCAGTTCAAGCTTCCGTATCCGGCGGCGCTGACGCGGTGTGGGGTCAACTGCTTGCCGCAGTTTCTGAAAAGAAAGTGTTCCGCGCGTTACTGTCACAGTTCAAACCGGTGACCATTGACGCCGATGTGCTCGTCATTGAAGCGCAACCGGCTTTAGTGCAGTCACAAGGTGGCCGTGCCACAGAGGTGGCGAACCAAATGTTGTCGCAGTTAAGCGGCGCTCTGGTGCGTCAGGTGCGAGTGATTGCTGTCGGTATGGGCGGACTACCTGCGGCCGCCAACTCAATACCTACCGCTACAGCGGCATCCGTCGGAGAACCCACACCGCAACCGGCAACCGGCAGCGAACCCAGGCAAACCTCGCCAGCTCCAACTGCACCCCCAGATACTCCCCCGCCGCCACCGTTAACCCCAGCGCCGCTAAATTATGTTGACGGCGGTAGCGAAAGTAGCGATGAAGACACCGAGATTAGCGACGACGACATCGAACTCGGCACTACCGGAGCTGTCGGGTTGTTACAACAAGAGTTCGGAGCAGAGATTATCACCGAAGAAGATTTGTAGCTCGGTGTGTTGCAAGTCAATAAGCGAAGCGTAGGCGTTAGCCTGCAAGCAAGATGTGAAAGTGAGTGATTAATGTTCCCCGAAGGTTTCGATTTCAATGATTTATTAGCACAAGCGCAGTCGTTGCAAGAGCAGATGCTTGCTACCCAAACGCAGTTGCAAGCAGCTAGCTACATCGGTACGGCTGGTGGTGGGCTGGTGTCGGTGGTGCTGCGTGGTGACGGTGAATTGGAGCGAGTGGACATCAAAGCGGAGGTCGTAGACCTTGACGACCTCGAAGCGCTCGGTGACCTCATCGTCGCCGCCTACCGTGACGCCAACTCTCAGGTGAAAACGGCTGCGGCTAGCGCGTTACCCCAGATACCCGGGTTTGACGCGGGTCAGTTGGGGCTGTGAGTGCGGTTATGTACGACAACGCTATTCAAAATCTCATCGACCAGTTCGCAAGACTGCCCGGTATCGGGCCGAAGTCGGCGCAACGCATCGCGTTTTGGATGCTTGATCAGAGCGCGGAGGAGGTAGCTACATTCTCGGCGGCATTGCTGTCTTTCAAAGCTCAAGTACATTTTTGTCAAGTGTGTTTCAGTGCGTGTGAGGGCGATCTGTGCCGTATCTGCGTCGATGAACGCCGCGACCTTACTACCCTCTGCGTGGTGGAGGAAACAAAGGATGTGTTCGCCATAGAACGCACTCGCGAGTTCCGGGGTCGCTATCATGTGCTAGGCGGCAATCTGTCTCCGATTGATGGCAACGGCCCAGAAAATCTGCATCTTAGGGAGTTGATGTCGCGTCTCGCCGTAGAGCCGGTACAAGAGATCATCATCGCCACTAACCCCAATGTCAACGGGGATGCCACCTGCGCATACATCACCCGACTGTTACGTCCGTTTGAAGACATATCAGTAAGCCGTTTAGCTTCTGGTCTGCCAGTGGGCGGTGATCTGGAGTACGCCGACGAAGTAACCCTAGGACGTGCTTTCAAGGGACGTACCGCGTTATAAATTGCCTGAAACCCAAGTTCGTCGTTTTAGTGCGTTTTGATTTTGAGTTGATTGTGGAGTTAGCGGCATAACTGTGTGCTGTGTTTTGGATGTGTTGGCTTGTGGGGGGGGTTTAGTTTGGGCTAGGGTTTGTGATCCCCCAGTGTGCATGTTGTGCTGGATATTCCGAGGTTGTGTGGTATGCGGTGGGAAGTTTTAGCGTTGGCCAACTATGGCAACATTGCGCATCCGAGCTTGATAGCGCAGCACATCTTCCAGCAACACTAGTCGATGCTTGCGCGGTTGCTCATAGGTGATCTGCCCCTCTTCCAGTAACCGCACCAACGTGGGACGGGAAATGCCCAGCAAAGCGGCAGCCTCTGAGGTGGTGAGCCGCGTAGTGACCCCATTCAACGCCACCCCCATCTGATCTGCCAACAACCTCACAGCACTTTTTAGCACCTGCGCAACTTCCGGCGGTAACGAAATCGAGTTATTGCCAGCACGCAGCATTAACTTATCTGGGTGCGCTGAAAGAAACGACTCCAATTCATATATCTGGGTTGAATCGTTTGCGGGAAGTACCACGTCTTCGGCGGCATTAACTGTGACGGCCACCACTCCACCGTACCGTAGTACGGCAGTAGACGATAATAAAACGAAAGAAATAGTCGTGAGGATTTTAGTTGCGAAAAGCGCGGGCAGAGCACAGAAACAAGGCGGCTTGTTAAGTGTTTTCACACTGTTTCAGTAAACGCCGTCAACTGCATGTCCGAGCCGCGTTGCAGCGCCATAACTCCAGCAAATACCAGCGCAGCTAATCCGCAACCAGCCCACACCAAACGCATTGAGATTGCGTCAGAGAGCGGCCCCCAGACCAGCATCCCAGCGGGCATAACCAACGAAAGTACCACGTTGAATAACCCCATCACTCGCCCCATCTTTTCAGGGGCGATTCGTTCTTGAGCACTGGTCATCACCATAATCTGAGCGGTGGGGAACGTAAGCCCAAATATTAGCCACAACACTGCGAATACATAAATATTCGGCGAGAATCCCAGCGCCACCATCAGTACCGACCAGAGCGCAGCCACACCGATGAGCAGGGGCATCCGTTGCTTAGGCCCATTCCAGCGCGCCATCAGTAACGCACCAAACATAGTGCCGAACGACCAAGTGACTTCAGCAGCGGCCAACTTCCACGATTCATCACCAAAGAAACGCACCACAAACACTGGTGTCAAATTACTGGGCGCTATTAGCAGTACCATCAAAACAGCGAAGATCAGTGACGCGCGCAACAGTGCCGGATGACGTTTGAGTTCGTCCAGGCCGAGTTTAGTGTCGTGCAGATAACCCAACAATCCATTCGGTTGATCAGGGTGCGGTGCGGTGGCCGGTAGTCGCGGAATCACCACTTTCAGCAGCAATCCAATACCGATGACAGCGGTAGTGCTGTCAACCCAGAGAATCATGCCGAGTGGTACATAGGAGATCAGCACAGCCGCTACCGCCGGAGCCACCAACCATACCGCTGATTGTAAAGCGGAGTTGATGGAGTTGATGCGCAGTAGATACGCTTTCGGGACGATCTGCTGCCCGGCGGCGGCGGAAGCGGGGCTTTGCACACCACCACCAAGGCCGCGCAGCACAAGAATTACCACTATCAGCCAGTAATCCATGTGTCCAGTGAGTAGCGCCACTGATAGAAGCAACGTGAATACGGCGATGATCGCGTCGGAGCTGATCATCAATAGTTTCCGGTCATAGCGATCCGCCCACGCTCCGCCGACGATACTCATCAAAGCCATCGCCACCTGCTGGGCAATCACTGCGAGTCCGTATTTCCAGCTAGACGCTGAATCCAGCGCGATCCACCAGATGATGGCGTACGCCACCACTGACGAACCGAACTGACTGAATGCCTGCCCCACGTAGAACAGTGCCACGTCCCGCTTCCAGTGTGCACCTACTTGGGTGCCGGTAACGGTTTCATGCCATCTGGCGTTATCGCTCGCGTCTAGTGTTGCTGGTGCAGTTGCGTTACTGGAAGTTGTTTGCTGCTGTGGCTGGGTACAGTTGGTTTCCTCAAGTGTGCTGAGCGATAGAACTGGAGTGCCGGAATCCAACTGCTTGCAGGGTTGCGCAGCAGTTTCTTTAGGTGTTGTCGCTGGTGGAGTTGGAGGTTGCGTCATCTGACCTCACCGACTTTCCATCAATAGAAACCACTCGTGTAGTGGCTCGCACTGCCCGCACGCCAGGAGCACACAACGTTATAAGTGTAACTAGGAACAGTACCGCCCCGCAGCCAATCATTGCGTTATGGATACCGATGGCATCCGATACTGGGGTGGCGATGATCAACCCCAGCGGGCCAAGGCAGATTGAGCCGAAAGCGTCGTAGGCGGCAACACGAGACAGTTTGTCAGCAGGTACCTGAGTCTGCATCGCAGTTGCCCACTGCACGCTGAATATCTGATAGCCAAATCCGGCGAAGAACATAGCGATCACTGCCCACCACAGCGCAGCCTTCAATCCGAGCAGAGTAGTGGGCAGCGCCCAGAACAACAACAGCAACACACCAGCGAAGATGGGGCGCTTAGGCTTCCACAGGAACGACACCAACACCCCGAGGATAGCTCCGGTAGCTTCGCCTGCTAACACTTTTGCCCAAGCTTCTGGGCCGCCTAACTCAGTTTCCGCAAGATATGGGCCAAGCACGCCGTGCGCCGCTTGCAACATCATCACTATTACGGAGAGCGCCAGTACACTAACCCACAACCACTGACGCGAGCGGAACTCTCCCCATCCGGCGGCTAACTGTCGCACCATCGATTCCGTTGTGCCTGCTGGTGCGGGCAACGCCGGTAACATCATGGTGAGTCCCACTCCACAGATATAAATCGATCCGGCGATTATCATTGCGACCCCACCACCTAGGAAAGCCACTACAGTACCAGCGGCTATCAGACCGAACAGTTTCGCAATACTCATCCCCATCGCCAACCACGAGTTGCCCTGTTGCAGCAGCGGAGCCGGTGTCATCTCGGGGATGATTCCGGTCAATGCCGGGTAGATAACCGCGCTGGCTACGCCTCCCATAACTGCTAGTGGACAGTATGCCCAGAGACTTCGCACATCCATTAGCATCAGCACACCCATCGACACCCAGGAGACGAAGTTGATGCTCTGACCCACTCGCAGTACCCAAACTCGCGGTAACCGATCAGCGACGACACCACCAAATAATGTTAATAACACCTCTGGCAGGGTTTGCGCCACCAGCACTACAGACAAGAATGATTTATCGTTGCCAGTCAAGTGCAAAATACCGAACGCCAGCGCCACCGGTTCAAAAGCAAACCCCAACATATTCAACGTACGTGCCGCCAGCAGCACCGCGAATGGGCGATGTCTTAATAGTTCCATGTTGGTTGAGCGCACAACTGCCTATCATTGCACGTTTTGCATAATGATTTCGAACTGAAAGTATACCCATCGCTAGCGGATGCTGGATTGGCGACCGGCCACGCCGCGCCTTTACGCAGTAAGCGATAGCGCCGTATTATCCCAACAGAGCGAACTTCAAGGTGTCGAGACCAACGCCACCGACGGCAAGCGCTTTCATATGGAAGTCTTTCAAGTTGAAAGTTGCTCCCTGACGACGCTGCATCTCGGCACGCAGTTCCAACCATTCTTTCTGACCAATTTTGTATGCCGGAGCTTGCCCTGGCCAACCAAAGTAGCGGTTGACCTCAAACAACGCCTGCCCTTCAGCCATGTAGCAGTGGTTCTTGTAGAAAGCGAGTGCTTTCTCAAATGTCCACTCTCCACCGCCAACCTCAACCGGAGCTTCAAAACCGCAGTGCACACCGATGTCGATCACTACGCGCGCTGCGCGCATCGCCTGCGCATCCAACATGCCGAGCCGATGCCCTGGGTCTTCTAAGAAACCCAACTCACTCATCAAGCTCTCGGCGTACAACGCCCAACCTTCGCCGTGCCCTGATGTCCAAGCGCCGAAACGACGATAGGAGTTCAACGTCTCTTTGAGATACACGGCATACGCCAACTGCATATGATGCCCCGGCACCCCTTCGTGATACACCGTAGTCAACTCCGACCAAGTGCCAAAGCTCTTAGCATCTGGAGTAACTGACCACCACATCTGCCCCGGACGAGCGAAATCATCGCTGGGGCTGGTGTACCAGATTCCGCCATCGGTGGTGGGAGCTATCCGGGGACGCAACGTTTGCATAGGTTCTGGAATATCAAAATGTGTGCCGGTTAGCGCTTGCAACGCCTCAGCAATGGTGGTTTGCATCCATTTCAGCAAGTTGTCGGTGCCCACAATCTGATACTTGGGATCGTCGTCTAATGATTTTTTAGTTTCAGTCACGCTCATACCCGGCCGCAGTATGGCGGCAGTTTCACGTTGCAGTTCGTCGAGTTCCGCCACCTGCTGCTTGCCCCACTCATACATCGCGCGCACATCGATGGTAGTACCGAGGAAGTCGCGTGACTTCAACTGGTACAGTTCCTCACCGACACCGTCGGTTGGAGTGGCTAGCGGCAGAATCTCATCACTCAGCCGCTTGACCGCCCAGCGGTACGCTTCCTTAGCGTTCGCTACACCAGCGGCGAGCTTGTCGCGATATTCATTGGTTAACTTCGGAGCCACCGCAGCGGCGAGCGTATCGAAGAACGCGCCCTGTTGTGTCCACCCTGTCGCCTGTTCGATAAGCAGTTTCACCTGACGCGCTGCGGGTGCATGTCCCGACTCAATACCGGCAAGTTGTCGCGCGCTCCACTGCTCTACCGCAGTCGGCAAAGCGTGCAGGCGACGCACGATAGTCTCGCACTGTTCGGCAGTGTCGGTCGGCATCATTTCGTAAACCGAACGAATCTCGGCCAATCCGGAAGATATGCCGTTAATCTCCATCAGATCGTTATACGTCTCGTGAGTCTCGGCTGCGAGACCGATACGTTCGTTGATGGCGGACACAGTGACGGCATCCACGTCATCAACTGGAGTAAGCGCAGCCAAATCAGCTAAGAGTTTCTTGTTGCGTTGGTATCTGCGTTCCGCCTCCGCCGGGGTGAAATCGTCATATTCGTCTTGACGTTGCTCACTACCGAGTTGCGTTAACAGTATCGGCGAGGCGGCAACCGTCTCTTCAAAGTACTTCTCGGCGAGCGCATCAATCGCCGTAGCTTCACGTTTACTCATGGAAGCACTATACGGGATTTGCTTCGTTTGACACAGGCACATTTCGTTATCAAGTGCTGAGTTTCACTAGTGATCGAATGTCAGCAGTAACCTGTGATGCCGTGCGAGAACGCCAGAATCGCCGGAGCAAGCTCGTTCAATGTAGCTTTAGCGGTGTCAAGCGTAGCGTCAACGGCCACCACTTGAACACTTACCGCATAAGGCACCCCGTTTGGTAGCGAAACAATGGCCGCTTGACGCACACTAGTTGCACCGCCCAGTTCGACACCAAAACCGCTCCGCACAGCTGCGCCGGGCAGCAACGCCAAGCCGTATGTGAAATCACGCTGAAGACTTGTTAGCTGCTTTAGCACTAGTTGCCCTTCAGTGGTGCAGTACATGGCACCCACAAAAGCCGCTTGGTTCGCCAACCCCCAACGAGTTTGCGGATAAGGCGGTATACCTGGGTCTGCGGTATTGATTGGTATTTGGGTGCTGCTATCACCGTTCGCCGCCAGCACCGCCAATGTTTTAGCGGCGGCATCCGTATCCACACCTAGGAACTGCCATAACGCCGTGCTGCCGGCAGGCGATGACTCGTGTAACGCTCGACGTAGCAGATATTCGCTATCTTCGGGTTGTTTTGGTTCTCGTAACACTGCTACCGCAATAGCGGTGTCTAATGTTTGCCACGCCAATCCAGTGGATAAAGAACCAGCTTGCCAAGGTCGCATTATGCTTCGTCCTGGTACGGAAATGGGAGCTAAAGCCACGCCGAGACTCACCTGGTACTTGTTCTCTAGATAAGCGATAGTTTGCGCAAGTTCCGGTTGATCTGGCGGGTCAAGTTGTCCGGTGCCAAGACTTGGGTTGGCAGTTGGCGGCACCGATGATGTTGAAACCACCGGAGGATTTGGACGTCCATTTGACGGCTTTGAAGCCGCATACACAATGAGCGCCAGCATCGCTACCACGCAAACGATCACGATAATCCGAAAGCGTACCACCCCGAGCCGATTGAAAAACCCTTGCGGCGGGTCTGTGACAGTTGATAAACCGGACGGCACTGGTTTGTGTCTGCTCATGCGTACTTCTTCCCGCAGTTACTCCAAGTCAACTACTGACATGTGGCGGCGGATAGCCCTCCACAAACTCTGTTATAGCTTAGCTGCGAATGGGATTCTGCTGCCGCTTGATTCGTCATTTATATATGCCAATACCTATTTGTTTGTGCGGAGTTTCTCAGTACGACTATCGGCAAACGCTACTGTTAACTCTGATCTATAGCTGCAAGCAGCGGACGACGCGCAACCACTACGTCACGCCAGATCGCCTGATCTACCCGGTGCGCCAACTGTTCCCAAACGTCACCTGTTTGCGGTTCCAAACCAGCAGCGACGCAAATTTCTAGCAGTGCTTCCCGTGGCATGGTGAAAGTGTTGAACGCGATTCCTAGTGCGCCGCCGGGTTTAAGTTGACCACTCCACACTGGTACGGCTTCGGCCAGCAGTTGCTGTGGTGAGCGAGTGATAACTGGTGGCGGAACATGGCTACTTCTACCCCCCGCGTTACTAGCCGCACCTTTAGCGTGGAAGTTGCTATTTTCGTCGTCGTGATTGCTGTGAAATGTTCCGCCACGCGCTCCGTGACTCACTCCATATGGAGCATCGGTGACGATACAGTCGAAGCGACGTTTACCATACAGTTTTGCGCAATCGCGGGTATCACCAGTGAATACGCTGAGTTTAAGCTCTGGCGATCCGCGTAGCACTGCGTCGAAGCGATGTCCTAGCATTTTGCCGTCCCGGCGAACTGGAGTGACGCTGGCGCTATGTTTTAGCCGTTTAGTTCGCAGATAAGTTTTGAAGTAAGCAGCTAGCGCTTCGAATGAGCGCATGTCAGTCTCCACTCCAGCAGCGTCCAGCCCGTACAACCAAGCGGTGCTCAGCGTGGTGCCCCGCCCGGCCAACGGATCTAGTACATCCGGGCGCTGGTTACCGGTAACGCAGGTAGCCAGCGTAAGATTCAGCAGTAACCGAGTGAACTGCTCATTAGTTTTCCCGTGATATTTAGGGATAGTAACCAGGTCGTCGGACATGACGAACGGCAGCGGTAATTTGATTGGAAAGAGCGGCGTATTGGGAAAATGTTCATTTTCTGATGTCGCCATGTCGCACGGAATCATGGTATCCGCTTGTTGAACATCGCTGCGGCAGCTATGCATGAAATGCTGTGCAGGGAAGCTACTAATCAGTGTCTCTCTAGCAGTTTTGTCATCCGATATGCTCTTTCGTTCAAACAGCGCCAACGCTGCAGATTGACGGGAAATAGTGCTGAGATTAGCGTCGCTCAATGGTGGGCTAGTGAACGCCAGATATTCAACCCCAGCGAGAGTTATCGGTTCAATCGCGTTGAAATCGCTAGTGAGTGTGAGTTCGGCAGCGGCCAACGCGGGAGTAGCTTGGGCATACACCCGGTTAGCTGCGGGTGCTAACAGTAGTAAGTAATCGTTCATCTGAATATCAAGATCGGTTGGGAGTGCAGCGGCGCACTCGAACTGTGAGACGTTACGCTATGCAAAGAAACGTTAGCCAGCGTTGTGTCATTATTGGGGTACAAAACGGTAGGAATGAACCGTCCAATCTGGTGCTCGGTGTGACACTGCATGATTCATCAGTGGTGCTATTTATAGCAAAGGATCGCTGACGTAGTTTGCTGGCGGTTCGTCGCTAGTGAAGACGGTCTGTGCTGGTGCGGCTAAGTTGGATGCGCTGACATTCACTCCTGCTTTGGCGGCTGCCCCACCGGCGGTAGCAGCGTTTGTGACAGCAAGAACAGTTTCGCGTACCTGCTGCAGCGCTTCGCGCGGCCCGCTGACTTTCTTGAATTGACGGGCACCAAGCACCGCGAAAGCCACCGTGATCAGCAACCCAAATAGCGCCATAGTACCAAAACCGAAGATGAGTCCGACTGGATAGCTGACATCAAATATGGCGGTGTAGAGGTAGGCAAACAGGAGCGCCAGCGTCAACAGGCCGAAGCGCAATGCCGCTAAACCAACAGTTGCTGTAGCGCCAAATAATCCAGTGCCGACCGCTCCAGCTTTGATAGCTGGTTTAAGCTCGGCAGCCGCGAGGTCTTTCACACCAGCGAACACCGCCGACCCATCTGTCATTATGGTGGTGATGTTCTTAGCTATCTGTGCCATAGTGACTCCTCATCTGTTTCCGCTAACCACCGCTCATTCAGTAGTTGACTATATACGTCAAGCGTAGTTGATTGCGACACCATGTTGGGCGTGAGCGGCGTAAAGAAACTGCTTAAATCTTGGTCTTGGCAGTTGTTTAAAGCGCTTTTAGCGTTACGGTCAACTAGCTAGAGAGAGATGATTAAGCCATCATCAGCAAGGCGCACCGGGCGCGTGAACTCTGTGTGATCCACCGCCGCACGCCAACACCGCAGTTGGTAAGGCAACCTAAGTTCTCCACCACTAGCGGCCGAATCATAGATTTCACCAGCTACGTTAAGCAGTCGAGTACGCTCAGTGGTTCCCAGCATGTCTACCACAGGCTGGCGCGCCACCATCGCCACCAACTGGTTGCGCGCGATTGGCATCCAAACTCGGAAATCTTTATTTTCAGCGTTCGGGAAATATTTCGATGCAGTGAGCGGCAAGTGGTGCGCGGAATCGTCAGATGGCATTGCTGCCGGGTCAACATCACGCATCAGACTCACTAGCCGTTTAACCCACGGCACCGAATCGTCACGAATGAAATAACAAGCGGCGACGTGCCCATCGGGTGCCAGTACCCGCGCAATTTCTGGCATCGCTAACCCCGGAGCGAAAAGATGCAACGCCTGATAAACCATCACAGTACCCACACTGTACGTTGCGAAAGGTAACGCTTCGGCACGCGCGACAACGGTACGCACTCCAGGTACCAAAGTGAACCGCGCCGCTTCTTCACGGTCATGTACCGTGACCACCACGTCAAACCCGGCAGCGGCCAGTAGCTGTGGAATTTTGGGAACAGCCGACAACGCCACCACTGGAGTTGTGCGGTTAGACCCTTCGGTTAACCAATCAACTGCAGCGAGCGGAAACTCAGGACGGCTGATTGCCATGCTCATACCTTATGTGTTGTTTGGCTTGTTGGTTGTAGGGCGCTCCGATTATTATTCACGCGCCGCCACATAAACATTCTAATTGAGCGATTTTTCATGTTACGCAACAATGTAAGCGTTAACCAGGTTCCTTAAGCTGTGACGCACCGGAACGCCGACTATCCCCCCGCACTAGCGACAAACTGCTAGGTTTGTTTCCCGCTGACTGCACTGGTTACGGGTCTGCTTTGCTGGTTTAAGCGGATGAGCAGTTTAAGTTATCCACACGCATCAAAAGACGACTTTTTATCCACAAGAACTATTTAACTGGCCGATATGAGGTGGCGCTACCGTAGAGATAAGGATGTGAAAGAAGCGGTTCTTATCAGCAGCGATGCAACCTTAATTGAGATAGTGGAAGCATCTGCTGCGGCAGCTAAGTGTGTACTCCAAGTTGTGCCGGACGTATCGCAGTTAGCAGTCGCGGGGTTTCGTGGCGGGGTAGTGCTGATCGGCGTTGACCGAGCGGCTGAAATGTTAAACGTAGCGTTACCCAGCGAGTTGGAACTGCGGTTAGTGGGCATCAAAGCAGAAGCGTTGCTGGCATGGTCTACTCCGCTCGGTGCCCCTACAGTGCTATTACCTAACCAACAAGGGTTTCTCACAGCACTGCTGGCGGATGAGATTACCACCGGCCGGCAGGCTAAGTTACTGCGGGTGTTTGGTGGTAGCGGCGGTGTCGGAGCTACCACATTGGCGGTTGGTTTGGCGGTACGAGCGGCAAAACGCGGAATGAAAACGGCGCTGGTTGAAGCAGATTCCGCCGGTGGTGGCGTTGATTTACTATTCTCTGCCGAAAATGAACCGGGATGGCGTTGGAGTGAATTGACTAGCGCTCGCGGACATATCGGTGACCTTACTGGACGATTGCCGCAGGTGGTAGGAGTGGATTTAGTTTCTGTCGCTGGTGCTGCCGCTTTGGGTGCGGGATTTGCCGATAACGTTCCGATACTAAACATCGAAGAATTATCAACCAAAGGGGTTCCGGCGCGGATACCGTCCACTGTTGAAATACCAGACGAAGCATTACGTGCGGTAGTGTCGTCGCTCCGACGTAGCCATGACCTAGTAATAGTAGATCAAGGACACCACGAAATTAGTGACGGTCAGCCGGTGGTTGTGGTGGCGGCGGATCTGCGAGGAGTGGCGGCGGCGAAAGCGCGTTTACGGACGCTACGTAATGGCAGTAACAGCAAAACTGTTGGTGCGTTAGGCGCGGTTGCGCAACTGGGTGCCGTGCTTCGACCTGGCCCTGGCAGACGATTGTCTGCTGCGCTAGCTGCCGAAGTTCTCGAAGTACCGATCATCGGTCAGTTTCAGCATCACAAGCGGCTGCCACACGATACCGAAGCGGGTGATCCGCCCGGTCGCGCCATCGGATCGGTGGCTGACAATCTGGACATGCTCTTGCAAACGTTGCTCGGAGAACCAGCGTCACAGAAAAGGGGTGTCATCACGCGGCTTAAGGGGGTGTTTCTTAATCAGGCATTACCTGTTTAGGAAAAAAACATGCGCTTATTTCACTTCATATTTTGCAACGGATATATAGCTTGTTCGCAAGCTGTGGTGCAAAAACCTTATCTCTCGCAACTCCTCACGAGCGGCACAGTGTTAACTGATGTTTCTTTAAGGCGGCGTTATGACTGAGCAAGTGAACTTAGACGCGCTGCGTTCCTATCTCGCTAATCTGGGAAGAACATACGTGGTTGATGATGTGGTAGCTGGAGTGCGTCACCAAGGGTTAATGGTCTCAGATACCAACATCGCCGAAGCATTGCAAGCGTTGCGCACCGGAAGCAGTGGCGCCGGGGTGCTGGAACCGTTGCTTCGCTTACCGGGAGTTACTGATGTGCTTGTCAACGGGGCGCACCAAGTGTATCTCGAACGTGATGGCGAATTGGTTGAAACTCGTTCCCCGTTCCCAAACGAAGCGGCAGTACGCGCCTTAGCGGTGCGGTTAGCCACCAGTGCCGGAAGACGATTGGACGACGCTACCCCATATGTTGACGCGCGTCTTGCCGATGGCACGCGACTACATGCCATATTGGCTCCACTTGCGCAGCCAGGTACCTGCATTTCATTGCGTATTCCGGCATCTGGTGGAATACCACTAGATACTTGGGTATCAAGTGGGTCGTTGTTAGCTGAGATGGCGGAGCTACTGCGAGCTATAGTGGCGGCAAAACTGGCATTTTTGGTGAGCGGAGGCACTGGTTCCGGCAAAACTACGCTGCTTGGGGCACTACTAGCAGAAGTATCGCCACAACAACGGATCGTCATTGTGGAAGATTCTCAGGAACTGCTGCCCAATCATCCGCATTGTGTGCGAATGGAAGCGCGACATGTCAACTCGGAAGGTGCGGGTGCGGTTACCCTCACAGATTTAGTGCGACAAGCGCTACGGATGCGTCCCGACCGTTTGGTGTTGGGAGAGGTGCGTGGAGCGGAACTTACTGACCTACTAATCGCCTTGAACACTGGGCACGAAGGTGGGTGCGGCACTATTCATGCTAATTCAGCAACAGATGTGCCTGCCAGATTGGAAGCGTTGGCTGCTTTAGCTGGTATGTCGCGGGAAGCTTGCCATGCCCAAGCTGCCAGCGCATTGCAGGTAATAGTCTCCGTTAAAAAACGCGGTAACGGCCAGCGCATAGTGGAACAGTTGGGGGTGATAACTCGCACCGGTTCGCTGGTAGAGGTTACCCCGGCAGTGACGCTCACTCCCCGCGGCACTTTACAACGCGAGGCAGGATTAGAGCGTCTGGAACATCTGCTGTCGGTTGGGGCAAGGTGATTCTAGATGGTTTGGGTTGTTTTATCTGTCGGTGCGCTGCTGCTGTGGCATTTCACTGGTGGCACAGCGTATTCATCGACTTTTTTGTTACGAAGCGGGTTTTTAACTGTACGGTGTGAAGTTTCGCTGCGGGAGTTGAAGTTCGTAACTGCAACATACCTGTGCTCGGATGAGATGGGGTGAATTTGATGGTTTGGATTATGGTGAGTGCGCTCACGGTAGCGTTATGGTGTTTCGTTGGCGGTGCGATACGTCCGTTGGCTGTTCGGCTAGGAAGAGGTGCAGTTGATCACAACGTTACGGAGCGTGACCAAACGGGATGGCTGTTGGGGTTAAGTACGCTCGTCGCGTTGCTAGCACTGCCGGAAGTAGGAACCTGGATAGGATGCACTGCGGTAGGAGTTGGTGTTATTCACTGGTTACGACTTCGCTCTGCTAGGGCCGGGCGACGCCAAGATGGGCGTGAACAACTGTTACGGGGATGTGGGATACTGGCGGGGCAGTTGGCCATCGGCGAATTACCGGCGGCGGCGCTTAAGGCTACTGCTTTTGATGCTCCATTATTTGCTCCAGCGGCAGCGGCGGTGACAGTGGGTGGTGACCCAGTAGCAGCGTTGCGCACGATGGCACAACAACCTGGCTGCGACATTCTGATGAGATTAGCTGACAGTTGGCAGGTGTGTTTACGCACCGGTATGCCCCTGGGTGACACAGTTAGCGCGGTAGTGCAAAACGTGGAACGCGAAATTGAATATGAAGCGACTCGCGAAGCGGAGTTGGCTACTACGCGCACCACTGGGCGGATGCTGGCAGTACTGCCCTTGGTAGGTCTTTTGATGGGATTTGCAGTGGGGGCTGATCCGTTTGCATTCATCACCGGCAGTGTCTTTGGCCAATGGTGTCTTTTGGGTGCTTGCTGTTTCGCTGGCGGCGGCTTGATCTGGACGGAACTGCTCGGCGATCCAGATCGACTACACGCGCCAGAGCAGCGAAAGAGCCAACGGAATATAGTTCCGCAGTTAACCGCAATGCTGCCCGGCAGCCGCAGGCGCAACACTACATGGCACCTCGATTCAGTGGTATCTCCTAGCGAAAAAGCAGCAGAGCAAGCGGGCTTTGCTGCCACTTTGGAACTGCTAGCTGCCGTGATAAGCGCGGGGTTACCGCTACGCTCGGCAACCTCCATCGTAGGTGAGGTGATAGCTGGGTCACTGGGGAAACGCCTACGCGGAGTGTGGGCGCTAACCGATATTGGCTTCGGTGATGCTGCCGCTTGGCGCTCATTACAGCATCACTCCTTATGGGGCGAGGTGGCGCGTCAAGTTGCGCACTCCGCCGACTCAGGCGCTGGGCTTAGCCTATTGTTGCGCCGAGCTGCGTCTCGCCACCGCGACAAAATGGCCGCCAATTTGATGGTGCAGGTACGAAGTATCGGTGCCAAAGCTGCGCTACCTCTAGTGGTCTGTTATCTTCCTGCTTTCCTGTTAGTTGGAGTGTTGCCGATCATCGGATCATTGGTTACTGAATATTTCTGATAAACAACTCCACAAAACATAAACCAGCCTACCTGCGGCGGGAACCTCAAAAGGTTGCCTACCCTAACTCGTTTACTACTTCTGGTCGCCTATATGAACCAGTTGCTAACTACCAGTTCACAAAAACATGATGTTCAGCATCGCTTAGAGGCTAGAAACACTGATAGTTGCTCGGCAGCTTGACCTACCAGTCTCTCTATATACCGCTCAACGTCGCTCGGCGAAAAACGTCTGCAACGCCATAGCGCACTCATCGGCCAACACACCAGAAACCACTTCGGGACGGTGCGGCAACCGCAGGTCTCGTAACAAATCCCAAAGCGATGCCACCGCTCCAGCTTTTTCATCGAAAGCTCCGAATACCAAGCGCGCTAACCTGGTTTGAGAAATAGCTCCGGCGCACATTGCGCACGGTTCCAATGTGACAACCAGAGTACAGCCGTCTAATCGCCAGCCCCCAACTGCGGCAGCGGCGCGATGCAGTACATTCACTTCGGCATGTGCCAACGGATCACCACGTACCGCACGCTCATTGTGCGCGCTAGCCAATATTTCGCCAGTTAACCCCAGCACCACCGCACCAACGGGTACATCGCCATGCGCACGTGCAAGTTCCGCTTCCGCAAGCGCAAGTCGCATCGTCTCGTCCCATATGGTCATAACTGCAGCCTAGATGACTGCACCCAAATGATACGCAACTGAGAACACACACCTTTCACATTGAAGCTGCACGCAACAGTATTTTCCGCTTGAGCTGAAAACATATCGCATAACAAAACGTGAAACCCCGGCTACGAAAATTAGCCGGGGTTTCGACGTCACCTTGAAAGGCACTTAAGTGAAGCGAACCTCACTTCTTCATTGAGCCACTATCAAGGAAGCGCTGATGGAACGACAGCGCCTCAGTGAGGATGTGGGGCGTATGAATACCTTTGGCCTCTTTAAGCGCTCTGGCGTAATAATCTTCCAGAATCGGCTTGTAATCCGGGTGGGCGCACTTCTCAATGACAACCTTGGCACGCTGACGCGGTGCGAGACCTCGCAAGTCCGCTAGCCCTTGTTCCGTGATGATGACAGACACGTCATGCTCGGTGTGGTCATGGTGTGAAACCATTGGCACGATCGCCGAAATGTCGCCATTCTTTGCGGTGGATGGCGAGACGAAGAACGACATGAAAGCGTTACGAGTGAAGTCGCCCGAACCGCCGATACCGTTCTGCATCTTGGTACCACATACGTTAGTAGAGTTGACGTTGCCGTAAATATCAGCTTCAATCATGCCGTTGCAGGCAATGACACCGATACGACGCACTACCTCGGGATGGTTCGATACATCCTGCGGGCGCAACACCACCTTGCCGCGATATGTTGCAGCAGTTTCGTTGAGCCGGGCAGCATATTCTGGTGACAACCCGAACGAAGTAGCGGACGCAACATCCATCTTGCCAGCGTCAATCAAGGCGATTAAGCCGTCTTGGATTACTTCGGTGTAACTAGTCAGATGTTCCAGATCGGAATCCAACAAACCTGCAAGCACCGCGTTGGCAACATTGCCCACACCGGATTGCAACGGCAGCAGATTCTTTGGCATCCGACCAGCCTTAACTTCACCGAGCAAGAAGTCTACGAAGTACTTTCCAATGGTGATGGAATCCTGATCGAGATCCTTAAACGGCGAGTTGCGATCCTTGGCATCTGTTTCCACAACGCCAACCACCTTGTTCCAGTCCACCCGCAACGTTGGCTGGCCGATAATATCGCCCGGCTTGGTGATCGGAATCGGCACCCGATTCGGAGGTAACGCTTCCAAACCGTAGTACACGTCATGCAACCCGAACAGATCTTCTGACTGCCAAGAGTTGACTTCGATAATAATTTTTTCGGCATTCTCTAGATAAGCCCGGCTGTTGCCCACTGAAGTGGACGGCACAATTTCGCCGTCAGCAGTGATAGATGAAGCTTCTACGACTGCCCAGTTGAGTTTGCCGAACCAACCCTGGCTAACTTGCTGTGCAAGATGCGACAGGTGAATGTCGGCATAGAGACTGGTGCCGTCATTGATCTTGTTGCGCATCGTCGGATCGCCGTTGTATGGCGTACGGAACTTGATGCCGTCTACTCCGGCGAGCACGCCATCAAGGTCGGGAGCGGTAGAAGCGCCAGTGAAGATGCTTACCATGAACTCTTCGCCGCGCTCATGCGCAGCTTTGATCTCCGCGGCCAGTGCGGTCGGGAATGCTTTCGGATAGCCGGCACCAGTGAAACCGGCAACGCCAATCTTGTCGTCATTCTTAACGAGTTTGACGAGCGATTGGATGTCAGTCACTTTGGCTTGTGCAGGCGCATATTTGATGCGTCCCATTCTTTCCTCCTGTGTATGGTCAGTTGGACGGTCTTTGTCCCACCGAATTCGGGGTTGACAACTCATAATAGTTCAGTGCCGAAGCATGAACTGGTTGGTGCCAACCAAAACCTATGGACACAGCCTAGCGTGTCTACGGACGTTCTGCGTCAGCCAATCGGATTGCGAATCACTTTTATAGTGGTCAATTTTCGTTTCACTACCGCAAAATGACATCGTTTAATCCATTATTTGAACCCGTAACGCACTAGGTGATTTCTTCGACTAATTCATGCAGCAATCTCCATTTCTACCACTTCTTGCAGCAACATAATGACGTTATCGGGAAGGTCTTCACCAAGCTGACGAGCTCTTCTGGTGGCTTGCAGCACCAACTGATTAAGCTCTTGCCGGTTGCCGCATGCCTGCTCAATACGCATTCTACGAATGAACAACGCTTCATCACTTTCTCCAGCTGCCAGCACACCTTGCAGCACTGCCCAGCGGGCCAGCGTGAAGTCGCGGCGCTCTATCGCTCTGTCGGCAAACTCTGCGGCCACATCACGAATCTGTGACACCATCTCCACCCGCCACTGTTCCGCCCAACGCCACGAACCCGGTATAGCATCAGCAAGCGGCGTGCCGCGCACCAACGAAAGCGCCATTCGCAACGCACCATCAGACGCCCGGTTAACCCCACCGGCTACCAGCAACCGGAACTGTTCCCAGTCACTAGATATCTGCATATGTAACTCAATATGTCCCGAATAGGCATCCGGTAGATATAACGCACCTTCCTTTGTGGTGCCCAACCATGTCCGCAAGCGGCTCATGTTAGATCGTCTAGTGCTCTCAGCTACCAACAAATCGTGTGCCATCTGAGCAGACGTGGAACCGGGATTACGCATAATCCAAGCGCAGTATTCTGTACATTGCTTCACAGCACGTAGCGGAACTTCACCTTTAGCGCCAACAAGAACTGCAGAACCAAGCAGTAAAAGACGCGGACAATCATAAAACATATCTTTCTCCAGAAACGCTATTTCGGTTACGTCATCGGGTTCGTTCAGCCGCAAAGCAAAAACTTCACTTCTTGAACTATCAGTAGTAACAGCATCCTGCGGAGACACCAGATTATGCGTTACCACATCTTTGCCGTCCGTAATCGGAGTATTGGAGTGAGACGATGTTTCTACAATGGTTAACTTCAACTTTGTACTATTCCCATTGAGAGTTATCTCCGCATCCGGTGTAACGCTCTCAGCAATCCCGTCACCTGCAACAAATGTGCTCTTTTCAACAACAGCGGCGGCCGTATCCCACCAATCCGCAGAAGTGTACTCGCTTCGATTAACTTGAGCCGCTATAGCTTGCAGGCTACTGCGCAGCTTCGTAGTGGCAAGATTCGGCACGAAACGCACCACTTCATCACCAGTGGTAAGAACTGCACTTTGTTCATCGTTGATAGTTATCACATGACTAGCGGCGATTTCGGCAGCAACAACAACACTCACTCCGGCAACTTCCAACCCATTCGGAATAGGTTCCGTTGGCGTGTCTTCGAATAGAAACACTGCGGGAACCCACGATTCAGGCATGGCTGTCTTAAGACGTGAATGTAGTAACGCATGTAGATTGTGCATCGCTTGCGTGGAATCAGAGACCACTGTAAAGCGTGAATCGTCAAGATCGCGCAACCAATCAGCATGATCACTAACAATCGTTACATCGGCTATCGGCAAAGCATCCCTCATAAATTGCGTAGCCACAGCCGTTAACATCCCAATGGCGAGTGTAGGTTCACCTATAATTGCCACCACGCCAGCACCGCCAAGATCAAACTCTACAACTTGATCTGGCGCACCAGTCCCCAGCACAACAAATACGGTGTTTGTGTCCTGTTGAATTGGCGGCTGCGGCAACGCTCCTCTTAGATCAAGAGCTTGCTCCACTCGCGCTAACTCTGGTTCTAACTTTGCTAAAGCTTTCCCAACTGGACGCTGTTCGAGTCGGCGTCGCCGTCGAGCCGCTAGCGTTGTAGCCAATACGGCGGCGGCACCGACACTGATTGACCCTACGATACTGGCCACAGCGGACGAATCAATACCCGTTTCCGTTTCCGCAAGCACCGGAGCCGATTGAGAAAGGCCTTCATCTGTTTTGGTTGATTGTTGCATTTCATATGTTTCGCTGCTGGTAACTGCGATTTCCGATTGCGTTTTCGGCAGTAATAACACAGTGCCGGGCATCAGATCGCGCAACGGATCAGCTGCTAGTGTGGGGTTCAAATCAGCAATCTCATGCCACCTAGCTCCTTCCCCTAGCTGCAACAAAGCCAATGTCCATAGGTCGTCCCCAACTTGTACCACATATCCTCCGGCAGGAAGTAGCGCATCATCTGCGGGGTTTAGAACATTTTCTGAACCGGTCGCGTCGCTGATAACAACTACACCATTTTCCGAACTGGAAGACACCCCGCCATTCACAGCAACGTTAGGCGAAAAACCAGCGGTAGCTTCAACTACTGCGCCCGAGATACTCGACGCTCCCATAACTGTAGCTAGCAGGAACACCGCCAATGGCCGACACCAGCGCGCACCGGGGATACGCACCTGCCAACGACCGTTACTTACCCGTTCAACCAACTCCCCAAAGAACGAAACTGCGATAGCCGCCCATGCTAGCCACCCAAAAGTCGTCAATAATGCCTGCAATGCGCCACTGGTCAATGGACGCAACAGCCACTCTCTAGGTTCCAAATTGACAAACGCCTCCAATGAACCCAAATGCCACAGTGCCAATGGAATCCCTATGCTTAGCGCCAGTGTAGTCAACAGCGCCGCAGTGCGTTTTATAATCATCGTGTTCTCCTAACAAACGTGTCCACCACTTCGACGGCATGAGTTTGTAGCGTGAGCGCGCCGGGTAACCCTGGAACCAACAGATCGTTCAGTTTCACTCGGCACGACACGTCAATCTGTAGCTGAGCGCTAACACCAGGCTGTGCAGTGATGGCACCCATCTGGGCGTTTACTGTTAAGTTGTCGCAGTGCACTTGCGCCGTCGCCATATCCGCTGCCACTACAGTTCGCGCCAACGATTCCGCAGCTTCTACAGTGCCAGCAAAACTTGCCGCCCTAACAGCGGCGGCGGCGCTGCCTTCCAATTGTTGCCCTGACCACCAGATGCGCCAGATACCGGTTGCCGCACAAGCTACCAACACGATTACCGGAAGTAGCGCCGCGATTTCAACAGAGACTGCTCCCCGCTCTCTTAGATGAACCCAGCGATGTGACGACCATGACTGCTCTGGCATGTCGCTCGTTTCCCGTTCTCTCCAGCCGATACAACCAACATGGCTAAGCGACCCACCGCTGCGGCTAGTTATCTTTATTTTTCGCCGCCAGTAGTCAGCTAAAACCTTGCCACTACTGCTCATCATGATCGCTCCTTTGGACGAGTAGCCTGCGCGGTGACCGTGGCCGGAAACCATCCCACAAGCCCAGTGCTACGTGCGGTGACATCCACATTGATCCACTCCGCACCATTCGATAGCTTCACTTGCGGATCGCTTAACCCGCCAGCTAGCACCACGCGACTAGCCACATCGCTAGCTATTAACGCACTTGTGCCGTATGCTGCTTGAGCTTCCGCCGCAGCGAACGCTGCTTCCGTCACCACAGTTCGGGCGTTGAGCCAAAACATTCCTTCAATGAGCGCCAGTAGACACAGTATGAACGTGGGTACAACCAACGCCCACTGCACTGATTCGCTCAAGCCACGTTCCTGTTTGGTATTCATTTCTATCCTCCAAATCCGATAGCCATGATTCAACTCGGCAGATGTGCGCGCACATATGCGGTGATGACAGCTATGATGATGCCCGCAACGGCAACAGCTCCGGCGAGCAAAATCGCATTTTCGGTAGACTGCGAAAGCCCCCGTTCGCCATAAGCCGGTACCCGATACGTAAGTACCTGTACCATCATTGACTGTAGTTTCATTTTTAGTGTGTTCATTTTGATTCCCTTTCGTGTTTTTCGTATTTGTCTTTTTAGACGTTTTGCGAGGCTTTAGTTGCTGGTGTTTGAAATATTCATGACTACGCCACACCAGTAAGTTGTAGTAACGGCGGGATTAAAAAGATAAGCGCAAAGACCAGTACTGGTATCACCATCCAGATGGTCATCGCTTCGGTACGCGCTTGAGCGGCGGTCTTCTCTCGAAACAGACTGGCAATACGTACTTCACGCACCCGCGCTCGTAGCGCTTCAGCAAGCGCTGCCCCTTGCTCATCAAGAGCCATAATGTCGGCAATGTCGTGCAGTTCAGTTAGTTCGAGTTCGTCAGCAAAGCGATGAAGTTCCGGCCACGGACTGCGCTGTTGTAGCCGGGCATACTCCATCGCTGCCGATACTCTGGTGAACACTGGCCCACCGCCAGCAGCAGCGGCAGCAGTGATGGCTTGTACCGCAGAAGCATTGGCTAACCGTTCCAGTACGACGAGATCGAACAGTACGCTTAAGGCTTCCGTGCCACTTTCGCGCACCGTATTAGCTTGCGAACGCAGTTGCAGATTGGGTATGAAGAATCCTAATACTCCAAGCACGAGCGATAGCACCAGCGGTGTACTACCCCATCCCATACCAAACGCCATCCCCACTATGGTGAAGATCACCGGAAGCAGTAACCCCGCCATACCAAGTAACAATTTAGCGGTGACAAAACCGGCTTCGCTGTCGCCGCGAAGTGCCAACAGTCGTCTAGTGGCATCACCCAAAGGCAACCGTAACCGGTGGTAGTAGGAAACTGCATGTGCTTCCAGTGCACTAACTGCGGCAGCGGAACCGGTGGCAGCATCCCCTGGATTCTCTGCATTTTTTGTTGTGATAGTAGCGTTATCAACCAGCCCGTAGCCAGTTACATTCGTCTGTGAATTTTCCAACAGTTGCAATGCATCAGTTAACTTCGGAGACTCTTGCAGAAAAGAGCGGATTGCGAACCACACTCCGCCAGCGGCTAACCCGCCAGCTAACACTGCGATCAAGAATGGATCAATCATTATGGGTTCCTACTGTTGCTCATGTTCGGCCGGCTAGTTGACAGTTGATTCGCGGTTCGCTCATTCGTGCTTAACTGCCCCACCACAAGTATTCGTGCCCTTGCCGGTGCAGCAGACATCACTCGCAGCCGTAACAACGCCGCTAGATAGATCGTCGTAAGACCGATCAGAAGCACAGTCCCCAGCGCGCTATTGTACGGCGCAAAATATCCGGGGTTAGTGAAAGCGGCGAACCCCACTACGGCTACGGTGATCGCAGTGATTTGTCGCACCACAATACGCGGTTTAGCACGTTCGGCAGAAACCTCACGGGCGGCCGTCAGCCGATCTTGAATTGAATCAGCGAGCGCTTCTAAAGTGGCTCCAGCGCCACTGCCGCCCCGCTGCCCTGCCACCATCACCGCTGCGGCAACCGCATCTACCTCATGGTGAGCGCAATCATGGGCAAAGTGCGTCAACGCTTCGTCAAGGCTCCAACGTTGCTGTAGCCGCAACGCCAACAGCCCAACTGGAGTAGCTAGCGGAGCAGGTGCTTGTTTGAAAGTAGCTTTTAATGCTTCGTTGATAGATTTTCCAGTGGCGAGTGATGCGATAATGGCACGTAGCCAGCGGTCGAGAGCCGCCAACCACTCCACTTCGGTATCAGGAGGTTCAGACAACACCATCTGCCCCACTAGCACAATGATCGGCACCAGCACCAGCAGTACCAGCCATCCCGTAAGTACACTCAACACGAAACCAGCGACGAGTGCTGCCAGTAACCACGTCTTATTGGGGGAGATGACATTCCAAACCCGCGCCAAGCGCTGTGAAATATTTAAACGTATTTCTGCACTTCGATGAGTGTCGCTACTATCACCTTGTCGCGCTACAACAATCAATAGCAGCAAACCCAAAACCCCCAACATGACAGCAAACGCTGCAAGATACAGTTTCATAACTCCACCTCATCGCGGTAGCGTGCCAACTCATCTAAAAGCTGCCGAGACGCAGTGAACTGTTCCGCTGTATCGGCATTTTTCTGATACAGCAGATGGGTTACTGGGCGCTCGTTTTCCAACCCGCCGGTCAGTTCCACCACTTCATCGACGTAACGCACCCGTCGGCCGCCACGCCAAGTGTTATCGTCCAACCGGACATGCACTATCAATCCCAGGTGATGCGCGATCTGGCGGTAGGCTTCTAGCACCCCTACCACACCGCCTTGCGCCACTCGCGCAGCCAATCTATCAATAGTTCCAGCCGCAGAATGTGAATGTGTGGTGCTCATAGTGCCAGCCCCGGACTGCATTGCCTCAAACATGGCACCCGCCTCAGCGCCGCGCACTTCGCCCACCACTAACCGGGTAAGGTTCTGCCGCAACGCCTCGGGGATCAGATCAGTGACAGTGTATTCACCGACGTTGCGTCCACTTTGTAACTCCCCTAACCCCACTCTGGCTTGCAACGCCACCACATTGGGGCGCGGAGTTCGCAAGTGAGTTAACAATTCATAGTCAGTTTCCAGCGTGCCGAACCGTTCAGTTGCTGGAATTGCAGCGATGAGCGCACGCAACAACGTAGTTTTACCAGCGCCTTGATCTCCCGAGATAACAATAGAGAGTCGCGCCTTTACCGCTGCTTCCAACAACTTAGCCAATTGAACACTGAGCATTCCTCGCGTAGCCAACTCAGTTAAGGTCACTTCCGTCAACAGATGTTGCCTAATAGCGATCGACGGACGATCCGAGAGACCAAAACCAATAGCGTGCAATCGGAAACGATCCCCCAATGCGAGTGTCATTACCGGATGCGCATCATCAAACGGACGTGGCGGATCAGCCGTTTGCCCTAGGAAACGAATGGCTTCTACCAGTTCGCCATCATCATCAGCCACCGACGGCAACGTAGTGCGCGTACCGTCACCCGCCTGCACAAAAACAACCTCGCAGCCGTGAATCTCCACATTCTCCGCCTCGGGCAACTCGAATAACGGTTGCAGTCGACCGAAGCCAAATATTGCGTTCTCAATCGTGGTGGAGTAAGCCTGTTCTGTTTCTAAACTCCAAACTGGCTCACCAGCTTGAGCTTGATGTTCAATATGGTTACGTACCGCTGTCCGGATCGCCGACCGCCCCAGCAATCGCCGGTCAATGATCGGCATGGGGGTATCGTGCTCCGCCACCCATGCCGCATCCCGTTGTGTAATAATCTCAATCGCCATGCGCCGCAGTCGCCGTACCACCGTCCAATCGAGTGACGTTGTCGCATCCGCGCAGTTACTCAGTTCTGTCACGGACGACACAGCTATCTCAGTTGGCGATAACGCCGATTCTCCGTGAGCACTACCGGCAACTTCTCGACCCATTACAGTATCCACCCCCGTCGACGTAGCGTCAGCAGCATCTAAACTTTCTGTTACGCCATCACTGATGCTGTGTAAAGCAGTGCCTAGTTCCATAAGTGCCAAGTTCATGGTGTCACCTCGCTAGTTTCTGAATGCAACAGTTCTCTGCGTTGCCTTGCCTGTTTTTGTATCGCCGCTGCTACGGCTATGAACGCTTGTCCCAGTGCCGTATCACGGCGGTGTCGGAAACGAAAAATGCCATCAGAAAGCACGGCGGCTTCATCTGAACTCCAAGGCAAAGTTGCCATCACTGGCACTGCAAACTGTTTATTGATCTCCGCCACAGAGTATGGGCGACCTGGCCCCACCAGCAGTAACCCCACCTCAGCCGCCGTCCGCGCAGCAGTCACACTTTTTAACTGTGCTTCCAATCCAGCAAGCGAACGCAGCGACGACCGCCCCACAAGCAGCACCAGAGTAGCGACATCTAGTAAGCCCGCCGGCAACCCGATACCGATACGACCGCAATCAACAAGCACATCGACACCGTCTGCATCTAGTGCGTTCAATTCGATACCCAGCGATGCCCAAACAGGTTCAAACACGCTAGCCGCAGCTGGATGTGTGAACCCTGGTAGAAATGATGCCGGATGCTCCACAACATTTGTATGCTTCGCTTTCTTCACCCACAGCGTTGCGGTAGCGTTAGCCGCACCGGCTACCGCATTTCCGCGCAGCGGTATCAGGTTATGCGCTAACCCAGCACGCAACCCCACCCCCTGCCTATAAGGTTGCATGAGTTGATGTATGGCGCGGCCAGCCGCATCGCTCCTAATCAGATACCCGGAGAGCACTGCGCGCCCGGCATCACGATCTGCGTCAACAAGTACTACGGCGCGTGGCCAAGCCAGTGCAAGCCCCAAGCAGGTGGTGGTGACACCTGGCGAATTGGTAGCGGACGCAAATAAAACCACACTCATCGCACGTCTCCTATCCCGATGAGTGCGATTCGGTCGGCGGCAGCCATGCGAGCTACCAGCGTTGCGTCCGCGTCAGCTACCCAGATGTTAATCACCCAGTTTGTGCCGTCCGCTAATAACTGTGGCGCGCCAGCAAGTATCGCAGCGATGCGAGAAGTATCTGCGCTAACATCTGGCGCAGTATCCGATACGCCGCTAGCCGCCGGGTTATCTGTAGCGTTAACGTTTGCCGGATCGTCAGTTGCGGTTACGCTGCTAGCATCGCTGGAGTCGCCAAGCTCCGCCGTGCTAGGCACAAACACCATGCGCGCCGCCGGATCGTCTAGTACCACCAACAGCAGTTCGTTACCTACCCGCAGCCCCTCATTTGGCAAACGCCCATATGGCAAGCGCAACCCGAGCAGTACCGTTCCTGTTGGCTGAGTTAACCGGCCGACAGCAGCAGGGTTCACCAGTGAACCGGCGGATATATCTGCCAACGCCTGCGAACCGACTACGTCGTCGTAGCTTTCCGCCGTCATCACCGCAAGGCCAGTATCGGAGTTGATGCGTACAACGGCGATGTCGGTAGCTACGATCTGTTGCCCGCTTGACACCGCCCGAGTGAATGCCAAGGCCTCTATAGTGTCGGTGGCGGACAGAAAAGCGAACGCAGCGCCTAACCCACCAAGAACTATGCATAACACTCCAACTGCTAGTAACTGCGGGTTGCGGCGGTTGGGAACCACCGATTGTTGAGGTGAGGTAGGAGTCATGCTAATGCTCATCATCAAATCCTGTCGCGCAAGTTAAGGAAACATTGGTTGATCTGTGCGCTCGGCTTAGGTGAGCGGTGGAACGAATATTCCGCCGTCTGCTTAGGCCGGTTAATACACGTCTAATCAGTTTCCTTAAATATCGTTTTCTTATCAGAAACACCGATTGACGTTGCGCTGTCGTAAGGGGTGGTAGAGCGAGCTGTTCGCTCAAACCAGCGCTCCACCTGACAGTACGTGATTAACCGATATTTCTTTTGCTTATGACAGTACGGACTTTTGGCAATAACCGGAACACATTGACTTGAAATCTGTGGATAACTGGGGGGTCACAGCGTAAAACCTTGTGGAAAAACCCTGTGTATTAGTGCATTTTCTGTGGAAAACTTGCCGTTACTTGGAAATGCACCCGTGTCAAAAGCGATAAACATGCAATTTCATGCCCTATGAGCCGCTGCGCATTCATTCAAGCTCATTCAAAACTTGTCAAAATCTTAGCAATCTGATGCATAATGCTACGATGGCTTCTCGTCTATAGGGCGACAATAGGACTATCCCCAAAGAACTACTGTGCCATGACTAGCGCGCGAAGAATGGGGTCGCTATGGCTGAATATGCAGTGGGTGCAAACCCGATGTATCAACCTGTTCCGGCTACTCTCGATCTACCTAAACTCGATCACGAAATTATTGCGTTCTGGAGGGCAAACAACACCTTTCAAAAATCTTGGCAGGCCACGGAGCAGGGTCAGCAATGGACGTTCTATGAAGGCCCGCCAACCGCGAACGGCCAACCCGGTACCCATCACATTGAAGCTCGAGTGTTCAAGGACGTTTTCCCCCGCTTCAAAACTATGCAAGGATTCCGCGTTGATCGCAAAGCTGGTTGGGACTGCCACGGCCTACCTGTGGAACTCGCTGTCGAAGCAGAGTTAGGAATCGATCATAAGAGTCAGATCGAAGAATATGGCGTGGCAGCGTTCAACGAGAAATGCCGCGAATCGGTAGGACGTAACGTTGGCAAGTTCGCTGAACTCACTGAACGTATGGGCTATTGGGTTGACCTGGATGCCGCCTACTGGACGCTAGCCCCTGAGTATATTGACTCTGAGTGGTGGGCGCTGAAAACCATCTTTGACAAGGGGCTATTGGTAGAAGACTATCGGGTAACCCCGTATTGCCCGCATGATGAAACCGCACTCTCTGACCATGAGGTCAGCCAAGGTTATGAAGACTTAAGCGACCCGTCGGTGTTTGTACGGATGCCGCTCACTTCCGGCTCCTGGGCGGATAAAGGTGCCGCGCTACTGGTGTGGACAACCACCCCTTGGACGCTAGTCTCCAACACCGCTGTTGCCGCGCACCCCGAAGTGACATATCAATTGGTGGGCAATGGAATCGAGTTTTTGGTTATCGCAGAACCACTGTTTGGCAAGCTGTTCGGCGATGATCTCGACGCTGCTGGCAACCCTCGGTGGCAGGTACACGACACCATCAAAGGTGCCGACATGCGCGGCTGGACATACCAACGTCCTTTCACCTGGTTGAGCTTCGACAAACCGGCAAACTTCGTAGTAACCGCCGAATACGTAACAACTGAAGACGGCACTGGTTTAGTGCACCAAGCACCGGCATTCGGTGCCGAAGACATGGCGGTAGGTCGGGAATACGGCTTGCCGGTGGTGAACCCGGTGCGCAAGGACGGCACTTTCGAGCAGTGGTTGCCGCTTATCGGTGGGCAGTTCTTTAAGGAAGCTGACGATGCCCTGGTGGCTGATCTCCGCGAGCGCGGGTTGTTGTTCAAACTGTTGCCATATGAACACCCCTACCCGTTCTGTTGGCGCTGCCACAGCCCGTTAATCTATTACGCACAGCCGTCGTGGTATATCCGTACCACGCAGCGCCGCGCCGAACTGTTGCGTGAAAATGAAAACACTAAATGGTATCCCGACACTATCAAATGGGGGCGCTACGGCGACTGGCTTAACAACAACGTCGATTGGGCGCTTTCGCGCACCCGTTACTGGGGTACGCCGTTACCGATTTGGCGCAACGATGCTGATCCGAAACTGCTCTACTGTGTAGGCTCACGCGCCGAGTTAGCCGAACTGGCAGGCGATGCAAGCGTCGCCAATATGGATCCACATCGTCCTTTTGTTGACGATGTGACGTTCACATTGCCCGGTGTTACCGGCGTTTTTCGTCGCGTTCCCGAGGTGATCGATGCCTGGTTTGATTCCGGTTCGATGCCGTTTGCGCAGTGGGGTTATCCGTGGGTGGAAGGCTCAGTTGAAGCCTTTGAAAGCCATTTCCCAGCCGATTTCATCGCCGAAGCCATTGACCAGACTCGGGGTTGGTTCTATACCCTGATGGCCGTTTCCACGTTGGTGTTCGAGCGATCTTCATATCAAAATGTGCTCTGTCTAGGCCATATCTTGGCTGAGGATGGCCGCAAGATGAGTAAGCATCTTGGCAATATTTTGCTACCGATGCCACTGCTGGACGACAATGGCGCTGACGCGGTGCGCTGGTTCATGGCGTGCGCCGGTTCGCCGTGGAGCGCCCGTCGAGTAGGCAACAACACCCTACAAGAGGTGGTGCGCAAAGTATTACTCACCTACTGGAATACGGTGAGTTTTCAAGCACTATATGCGCGGGCGAACGGCTGGACACCATGGCCCACCAAGGCGGAGCATGTGCTAGATCGCTGGCTTACGTCCGCTACCCAGCAGTTGGTGTTAGACGTAAGCGCAGCGCTCGACAACTTTGACACTCAGCGCTATGGGCAACTATTAAGCGCTTTCATCGACGACTTATCGAATTGGTATGTGCGGCGCTCCCGGCGGCGTTTCTGGGACGGTGACCCTAACGCGCTATGGACACTACACACCACTCTTGACACCTTAACCCGGTTGTTAGCGCCAATGGTGCCTTTCATCACCGAATCGGTATGGCAAAGCCTGTTCGTCGCCACTGATTCGGCTGCTTCCGAATCCGTGCATCTGGCAAGTTGGCCAATAGCCAACGCTAATCTCATCGATACCGAATTGAACAACGCAATGGGCATTACCCGGCGTTTAGTGGAGTTAGGACGCGCAGCGCGAGCCGAAGCAAAGGTGAAAACTCGACAGCCGTTGTCACGGGCGCTCATCTCGTCTACCAGTTATGAACAGTTAAATGTTGAACTGCTGGCGGAGATCTGCGCGGAGTTGAATGTCGGTGAGGTTTCCACTTTCGCTGCCGCCGGTGACCTGGTGGATATTAGCGTCAAGGGTAACTTCCGCAATCTTGGCAGACGGTTTGCCCAAAATACTCCGGCTATAGCTGCCGCTATCGCCGCCGCCGATGCTGCTGCTTTAAGCGCCGCGCTGAGTGCCACCGGAGTCGCCGAAGTGGATGTGCCAACTGTCGCTCGGATAACGATTAGCGCAGACGATGTCATTGTCACTGAACGCCCCCGTGAAGGTTGGGCTGTGCTAGGCGACCAAGGCGATACTATCGCACTCGATTTAGAGTTAACCCCCGAATTAGTAGCCGCCGGAATTGCCCGCGAGATTGTGCGTTTGATTCAAGATGCGCGCAAAACGTCCGGTTTCGATGTCTCCGACCGCATAAAACTCACCTGGAAAGCAACCGACGAAGCCGCAGCAGCATTCCGAACCCACACCGCCTTGATCGCGTCCGAAGTGCTCGCGGTAGAGATCACAGAAGTAGCTGCCCTAAGCGACGAATCCGCCAGCTTCGGTGATAAGGATTTGGGCATCGAGTTTATGCTTGAGCGCGTCTATAGACACCAATGTTCTTCTCAGGTTTGCGTTAGCTGATATTCCTGAGCAAACTGAGGCCGCCAAAGCTCTAATCTGCGAATCGCGCAACTCGAAAATCAGCTACCCCACTGTTCACTTTTGATCGTAAACTTGCCAAGCAACATCCCGCAGCCCAACTTGTGCCATTCATATTCCAGACCTAATATTCAGTAGTTGCTGTAAAAACAAATCGGAAATAATCGTGAACGAAGAACAATATGTAGCCGACCCGCGTCGCTGGAAGGCTCTTGGAGTATGCATGGCAGGTGCGTTCATCTCCATGCTAGACATCTCTATTGTCAATGTGGCACTGCCATCTATTGAGAGTGGATTGCACGCTGGTAGTGCGCAAGTGCAGTTAATCGTCGCCGGTTACACGTTAGCGCTGGCGCTGCTGGTGGTGCCGATGGGCAGACTCGGTGACGTGTACGGACGACGCAATATGTTTGCGCTCGGCGTGACTGGATTCGGATTAGCCAGTTTGGGAGCCGGGTTGGCACCAAACGCTACTGTATTAGCGCTAATGCGCATACTACAAGGCTGTTTCGCCGGTATGCAGAATCCCCAAGTGTCCGGCATTATTCAACAGACGTTTCGGGGCGCTGAGCGCGGTAAAGCGTTCGGATTTTTAGGTGCGCAGGTGGGGGTGGCGACAGCATTAGGGCCGCTTATCGGTGGGCTTATCATCAACATGTTCGGTGCCGAGCAGGGGTGGCGCTGGGTGTTTTTCATCAATGTTCCGGTGGTGATTCTTGTTGTTCCGCTGGCGCTCAAACTGATGCCGAAACCGGAACCGCGCAGCGGTGCCGTCCATCTTGATCTGCCGGGGGTAGCGTTCATCGGTCTGGCAACCGCCAGTTTCATGGTGCCGTTCATCTTTTCAGGCGCTGAAGGTGGAACTGGTTTGCCAACTTGGCGTTGGGGATTTCTAGGAGTGGCCGCACTACTGATAGCCATGTTGGTCAAATGGGAACGCGCCTACCATGCCCGCACTGCTTCCGCCGTGTTCGCACCGGAACTGATGCGCAACATCGGGTTCCGCTTCGGTGTCGGTGTCGGCGGGTTATATTTTGCTGGGTTCACATCCACTTTTCTCATCATGACTATGGTTTTGCAGCAAGGGCTGGGCTATACCCCACTGCAATCGGGGTTTGTGGGGATGCCGTTCGCGGTAGCGTCCGGTTTCTCGTCGCAGTTTGCCGGACGAATCGTAACCAAGTACGGACGCAAGCTTGTCGTCATCGCACTCACTGCGGTGCTCTGCGGTCTCATCGCCATAGACCTCGTGATGCGATTCGCTCCTGAAGCGCGCTTCGGCTGGATCATGGCCGCCGTGATGTTCTGTACCGGTGCTGGCGCTGGCGCGGTAGTCAGCCCCAACCAGACGCTCACTCTTATTCATGTGCCGCCGCGTATGGGCGGAGTCGCGGGAGCGGTGCTCACTGTAGGACAACAGTTGGGTGGTGCTATCGGGATGTCCATTGTGCTATCCGGTTTCTTCGCCGGTATCTCCACTCTCGGCCCCCGATTAGCCGCCGCCCAGACGTTACTCGCCGGAATAGGCATCGTCTGTGTTGCTCTAACGGTTGCGATTTTCGATATGCGCCGCGAACATCGCTAGGGAAAGCGGTAATTGGGCATCGGACGGTCGAGCCACGACGCTTCATTCAAGTCACCGCGCGGCACAATCTGGTTAACAGCAGTGCGTCTACTATCATGCCCGTTATTTCAGTAACCCGGTGAGATACGCACCATACCCCGATTTGGCGAGTGCCGCTGCTCGCAGAGCCAACGCTTCGTCAGATAAGAAACCGCGTTTCCAGGCAGCCTCCTCCGGGCAACCGACCTGCAACCCTTGTCGCGCTTGGATGGTGCGTACGAAATCGGATGCGTCGTTCAACGAATCAAAAGTGCCAGTGTCAAGCCACGCGGTACCCCGTGGCAACACCTCAACCTTAAGCTTCCCCGCAGCCAGGTACACTTTGTTCACATCAGTGATTTCATATTCACCGCGAGCACTAGGCTGTAGCTCGCGGGCAATGCTGAGCACGTCGTTGTCATAGAAGTAAAGACCCGGCACCGCATAGTTGCTCTTCGGGTGAATGGGCTTCTCCTCCAACGAGATTGCCATCCCGTTACTGCCGAATTCCACCACTCCATACGCCTGTGGTTCGGCAACTTGATAAGCAAAAATGACGGCACCCTCGATTTGGTTATAGCGTGCAAGGGTGCTCCCCAATCCGCTCCCGAAGAAGATATTGTCACCCAACACCAAACATGCGTCATCATCTCCGATGAAATCAGCTCCGATAGTGAACGCCTGCGCCAGCCCACGCGGTTCGGGTTGCGTGGCGTATGCAATATTTATACCGAACTGGCTACCGTCACCTAACAGGCGCGCAAAATTAGTGGAATCTTCTGGGGTGGTGATCACAAGCACATCTTGGATACCGGCCCACAACAGCGTCGTTAACGGATAGTAGATCATCGGTTTGTCGTACACCGGCACCAACTGTTTACTGGTGCCAAGGGTTATCGGGTGCAATCGGGTGCCGGAGCCGCCCGCCAAGATAATACCGTGCATATTGTCATTCTCGCATGTGAACGGCCTGATGCCACCTATGCCACTTATCCCATTTACGCAAAATTAGTGATCAGCTCGTTTCGTGAGCCGTCATCTCAACATCTGAGTCAGCTACGCTTGACGGGTGGACGAACTTACTTTGCAACACACCGCGATTGATGGGCTGTTGGTGATCGACTTAGTGTTATACACCGATTCGCGGGGCTGGTTCAAAGAGAACTGGCAACGAGAAAAGATGACAGCTCTGGGGTTGCCATCGGATTTCGTGCCGGTGCAACAGAACATGAGTTTCAACACCAATCGGGGCGCAACTCGCGGAATCCATGCTGAACCTTGGGACAAACTGGTCTCACTGGCCAGCGGTCGGGTGTTCGGCGCTTGGGTTGATCTGCGCGCTGGTTCGCAAACGTTTGGAGTGAGTGTATCGTTTGAATTCGGCACTGATAAGGCGGTATTCGTGCCACGCGGAGTAGCCAACTCCTATCAGGCGCTGGAGGACGCTACTGCGTACTCCTATCTGGTGAACGAACATTGGTCTCTGGCTGCAAAGAACAGCTACACATTTGTGAACTTAGCTGACCCAAACTTGCGAATCCCTTGGCCGATCCCACTCTGCGATGCCGAAATTTCTGACGCTGATCTGGCCCACCCGCTGCTCGCTGAAGTTTCCCCGATGCTTCCCAAAGTTACCATCATCATCGGTGCTGGCGGTCAACTGGGCACCGCGTTACAGGCCGAACTGCCCGACGCTGTGCCACTGACACAAGAAAAACTAGATTTACGTTTTCCAGAACAGATCGCGGCTTTCGACTGGAGTCAAGTAGGTGTTGTAATAAACGCCGCCGCCTACACCGCTGTCGATTCAGCCGAAACTGTCGAAGGCCGCCGGAACTGCTGGGATACCAACGTCACCGCTTTAGCTCGCCTGGTTCAAGTGTGCCAAGAACATCACATCACGCTGGTGCATGTCTCCACTGACTATGTCTTTGATGGCAGCAATGAAATGCATACC